>NZ_ACJM01000014.1 GCF_000174415.1 Dethiobacter alkaliphilus AHT 1 | reverse complement strand
ACCGTTATAGCAGGGATAATAGAAAACTCTCTGGTTATTTCCGCACCGTAGGAGTCCAGCAAGCGCATTTCAGCCTGGCCCGGGAAGTCGTGGAAACCAATAATGAATGATTCTTTCTCCTGTGACGAGCGCGCCATGGCAGCAGGCGCAACCATCATCATCACCAGGGCCACTATTAAGAGCATACACAGCAAACTGCTTTTGTTAATCTTAAACACCTTAAACCCCTCCCTTCTAATTAATTCCATTATAATACTAAAGTTTCCAGCGAACAAGCGATATTATGTAACTAAAAATGCAACATTTACGGGCTTTTGGGGGGATGGCGTCGAGTGGGGAATTCTCTTTAGCGGCGTAGACCTGAGAGATTATAGTAGATTCATTGCAGGGGTATTGTGGAGGGAAATAGAACAACGTTGACAACACTTTGTTTCCATAATAGAATGGAAAAGTAGAATGGTAGAGTTTTTAATCACAATGTAGTACGGTAGCATGGTAGGAGGACTGCTAATTTTAAGCCTGACCCTCCTTGCGTGCCCGTGCGCGTTTTTTAGGAGGTTTTTTTATGCTTGGAATGGCAGACATGACGGTGGGGCTGGGTTGGCTCCTGACAGTGGGGGCCATGATTTTCGGTGTCATCTACGGAGCATTAAACTGGAACCGCGAGGAGGATGACGCTTCTTGAATCTGGGCATACTCACCGCAATATTTGCAGCTTACCTTGGAATACTGATTTTCTTTGCCTATACAGGCTTTAAACAGACACAAAATGCTGATGACTACCTTGTGGCCGGCCGCAATGTTCATCCTTGGGTTATGGCTCTATCGTATGGTGCCGCTTTTATCAGTACGTCGGCCATCATTGGCTTTGGCGGCGTAGCCGGCATGTACGGCTTCAGCTTACTGTGGCTTGCTTTTTTAAATATTATCCTGGGTGTCTGGATTGCCTTTGCCTTTTTGGGAACGAAAATCCGCAAAATGTCTGCGCAGCTGGAGGTAGCCACTTTCCCCTCCCTGTTGGGCAGCCGTTATCAATCCCGTTTTATTACCGTTTTTGCCGGATTGATGATTTTTGTATTTATGCCGGCGTACACCAGCATTATTCTCATCGGCGGAGCCCGTTTTCTGCAGGAAGCATTTGTAATGAACTTTAACACCGCTTTACTAATTTTGGCGGTGATTGTGACCGTCTATGTTCTTACCGGCGGCCTGAAAGCGGTGATGTACACCGATGCATTTTGTGCCAGTGTTATGTTTTTGGGAATGATGGCCCTGCTCATCGGCACATATAATGCGGTGGGCGGCGTTGTTGCGGGACACCGGGGCCTGACCGCCTTAAATGACCTGGTGCCGGAAAGCCTTACGGCCATGGGCCATCAGGGGTGGACGGCCATGCCGCAGTTGGGTTCGCCGCTATGGTGGACAATTGTCAGCACCATTATTATGGGTGTGGGAATAGGCGTTTTGGCTCAACCGCAGTTGGCCATGCGTTTTATGACCGTTCGGGAGAACAAGTCCCTCTACCGGGCAGTGATGGTGGGCAGCGTCTTTATCTTTTTTCTGGTGGGTACCGTTTATATGGTGGGCCCGCTCAGTAATTTGTACTTTTATAATACCCAGGGTATCATTGCCGCCGATGTGGCCCAGGGCAATATTGATCTGATTATTCCTGCTTTTATCAGTTCCTTTATGCCGGAATGGTTTCTTTATCTGTTTACCCTCACCTTAATCTCTGCGGCCATTTCCACTTTAAGCGCCCTGATTCATGTGCAGGGAACCGCTTTTGGCCGTGACATTCTGGAAACAATGGGTGTACAGATGGGCAAAAAAGGCAAGTCGGCACGCCTGCCTCAGCTGGGAGTTATGACCGGCGTGGTGCTGGCCGTCACACTGGCTTATATTTTACCCGGCAGCATCATCGCCCGCGCCACAGCCTTCTGGTTTGGGATTTGTGCCGCAGGCTTTTTACCCACACTGGTAGGTGCTCTTTATTGGCAGAGAGGCACCCGGTTAGGTGCCATTGCCAGCATGGTTTCCGGCTTTAGCGTGAGCATATTCGGCTTTGTTTTTCTCCACATTGCCGAATCAGAGCCTTTTGGCATTGCCATGGCCCTGTTTGGCAGGCATGCACTGCTGCCCTACCCCTGGACCCATGTTGATCCACTGCTTTATGCACTACCTGTCTCCGCAGCCATGTACATCGGCGTCAGTTTGCTCACCGCTCCCCCCGCCAAAGAACACCTAAAGCGCTGCTTCTAAGAACTGCAAGTATTATAAAAAAATTCCCGCCCAATTTTGGGCGGGTTATTTTTTTTCCCGACAGGCGGCACAGCGGCCATAGACTTCAAATACATGACCCAGGACTTCAAAACCGGCAGAGCCGGCAAATTCATTATATGACTTGGCTTCAGGGCAATAGGGGATACATACCACCTCTTCACAGTCAACACATACCAGGTGATGATGGTGCCGTTTATCATCTAATTCAAACACCGCACCTGATTGCAGCGAAATCTGATGTACCACCCCAATCTCCGTTAACAGCCTGAGATTGCGGTACACCGTATCCATACTGATGTGGGGGTTATCTTTGCTGAGGGCCTCATAAATTTCCCGTGCCGAAGCCCGGCGGCCTGTGAGGCGCAAAGCTTCAATAATTTGTCGGCGCTGGCTGGTGAGCTTATAGCCCTTCTCTTTCAAAAGTTTCAACAGTTGCGGTGTTGACAAATTTCTTCCCCCCGATCCCCATTAATCTACGGCAAAGTGCGGCGGCCACAAACAAACCCACCGCAATCAAAACGATACTGCCGCCCGGTGCCAGGTCGGCATAATAGGCCACCACCAGCCCCAACAGCACAGAAGTCAAAGCAAACAGGTATGAGTACAGAATGGTGGCCCGAAAACTTTTCCCCACCTGCAGCCCAGCAGCCACCGGCACGGTAATCAGTGAGGACACCAGTAAAATCCCCACCACGCGCATTGCTACAGCGATGGTTAAAGCGGTGGCCGCCACAAAGAGCATGTTGACCAGGTCAACGCGCACACCGGAAGCCCGTGCCGCCTCTTCATCAAAGGCAATAAAAAACAGTTCCTTATGCATGAGAAAAACAAAAAGCAAAACTGCCACCCCGATAACACGAATCAGAAACAAATCCGCTCTGGAAATGGCTATTACGCTGCCAAAGAGATAGGAAAACAGGTCCGCATTGAAAGCCTGTGAGAGGCTGATCAGGACCACCGCCAAACTGATACCCACCGATATCATAATGGCAATGGCCAAATCGCCAAAAATCCGGTAGGTCCGGCGCAGGGCCTCCAGCCCGCCGGCGGCCACCAGGGACAAACCCAGCGCTGATGCCAATGGATAGGTGCCGGTAAAAATGCCCAAAGCCACACCGGCCAGGGAAACGTGGGCAAACATCTCCCCTATCATGGACAGGCGCCTGAGCACCAGAAAAATACCGATGGTGGGACAGAGAATGGCCACCACAAAGCCGGCATGAAACGCTCTTTGCATAAAAGCATATGACCAAAATTCTAACATGGAAAGACCTCGCTCTCAGTGGGCGTGATGAAGAATCCGTGCTGCAGGACCGTAGACACGGGTTAGGGTATCCTGGGATAAGAAGTCGGCGGGAGATCCATGGAAAAACATTTTTTTATTCAGACAGGCCACATTATCTACCTGCTCTGTCACTACACCGATGTCATGGCTCACCATCATCAGCGTCATGCCTGCTTCGCTGCGCAGTGTCTCCAGCAGCTCATAAAAGCGCTCCTGAGCCTCCACATCCACGCCCACCGTTGGCTCATCAAGGATCAGAAGCTCCGGACGGGAAACAAGGGCACGGGCAATAAAGACCCGCTGCTGCTGTCCGCCGGAGAGCTCTCCGATTAAACGGTCCTGCAAATCAGCCACTCCGGTCTGCTCCAACACTTCGGCTACACGCCGGCGCTCCCGGGCGCCGGCAAAACGCAGCAGCCCCAGGGAAGCGGTGAGTCCGGACATCACCACCTCCCGCACGGTGGCAGGAAAGCCGTAATTAAAGGCGGTGGAATTCTGGGCAACATAGCCGATACGGCTCCATTGCCGAAAATTTTTGCGGCTTTGGCCAAAGAGGCTTACACTGCCGGCGGTGGGCTGCAAAAGCCCCAGGACGATTTTCAAAAGGGTACTTTTGCCGGAACCGTTAGGTCCCACAATGCCCAGAAAATCACCGGGCGTCACTGTTAAATTGATATCATCCAGCACCAGTCGTCGGCCATAGTGAAAAAAAACATGCTCCAGCTTCAGTACCGGTTCACCCATCTATATCCCTCTATTCTGCCAGGGCAATTTTTAACTGCTCCAGGTTACGGCGCATTATGGAAAAGTAATCTTCACCCGCCGCCAACTCATCCTCCGTTAACCCCTCCAGGGGGTTTAGTTCCAGGATTTCTGCTCCCAGATCGTCTGCCAGAACTTCGGCCAGGCGGCTTGTCACCAATGGCTCCTGGAAGATATGACGCACGTCGTGCTCCGCGGCAAAGTCCATGATTTTGGCCATCTGCGCCGGGCTTGGTTCTGCATGGGGGGAAAGTCCGCTTATACCCACCTGTTCCAGACCGTATCTTTCTGCCAGATAAGCAAAGGACAGATGGGTAACAATAAATTCATGTCTTGCCAAATTTGTCAGAGCTTCACGGTATTCATTGTCCAGCTCTTCGATCCGGGCAGTAAACAAAGCCAGGTTCTCAAGGTAGACCTCCTCGTATTCCGGGTCCAGTTCAATAAGCGCACCGGCAATTTGCTCAGCCTGATGCAGCGCCAGCAAAGGATCCAGCCATACGTGGGGGTCGGGCAAATCATCATAGCCGTGGTCATCGTCATCATCATGACCGTAATCATTGTCATAGCCGTGATTGTCGTCATCATCATAACCATGGTCATCGTCATCATCATGGCTATGCCCTCCATAGCCGGTTAACGGCTCAATACCTTCAGATGTATTGACCACCTTAATATTGCCATCCAGTCCTTCTATAAGCTTATCAACCCAAGGCTCCAGTTCGAGGCCGTTGATCAGCAGTACATCGGCATCAGACAGCCGGGCCATGGCCTGAGCCGTAGGTTCCCAGTCATGAGGCTCCACTCCGGGCGGCAATAGGTTCATTACTTCTACACGGTCACCGCCAATTTGATTTGCGAAATCATAAAGAACAAAAAATGATGTATAAACTGTAATTTCCGGCTCCGGCTCCGAAGTTGTACCTTCTGCCGGCTGCTCAGCGCAGCCCGCCAGTGCCAATGCAAGTATTAAAATGGAAATTAGAACCAAAAGAAATTTTCTCATAGTCACCCTCCAATATTTTTAGATTCGGAAATAGTAATATTCCTATTTACTCAAAATTATACATGTGCTTCCACAATACGGTCAATTTATAACGAAAAAAAGAAGCGCTTTTGCACTTCTTTTAAGGGTTTTGTAATTTTTGCTTTAGATAAGTTAGAAGCTCTGCTACATCGGGCCAGTCTTCTGGATGCTGGCTGCGGTGGAGGAAACGGATGATTCCGTCCCGGTCCACCACCACATCTCCACCCATTTGCCGCACGTCTTTGCCCGGAGGTGATTTGGGATATCCGGCAAAACGCAGCTTCAGGTAAGCTAAAACCGTTTTCCAGGTTACGATGGATCCGGTTTCCTTATACATCATACCGTATAGTTGGTATACTTCCCTTTGCGGATCCAATAAAAAAACAAAGGGCAGTTTATGTGATTCGATTAGCTTTTTCACGCCGCCTGCGTCGTCAAAGCTTACAACCACCACTTCACCGCCGGCGTGTTGGATTTCTCCGTACTGCTGGCGCAACTGCGCCAGATGAGCTCTTCCCAGCATTCAGCCCAGATGGCGCATAAACACTAGAATAACGGAACGGCCGCGGAAATCACTGAAGCTCATCTTTTTTCCGTAGACATCAGACAAACTAAAGTCGGGAGCCATAGAACCCTTCTGGGCCTTATTATTCATATTTCTTTCCGGCAGCAATGGCTCTGCCGGCCTCCACCAGTTCCTTTAGAGGCGGACGGTCTTCCGGTGTTACGCCACGATAAGCATATCGGACAACCCCCTGGCCGTCCAGGATAAAATTAGCACCGTAGATTTTCTTGTCTTCTAGCAAATCATACTGTTCATAGGCGGATTTGTCCGGATCCGCCAGCAGAGGATAAGGCAACTTTAAAATCCTGTGAAGATCTGATATTTTTTCCTGATTGTCCGGCGTCAAAGCTATAATCTGAACTCCTGCCTCCTGCAAATCAGCATGTTTCTGGCGCAACTGCACCAGGTGTGCCCGGCAGGATGCTCAGCCGCTGCTGCTTACAAATGCCAATAGCACCGCTTTTCCCTGCAGTGAACTAAGGGCAACTTCTTCTTGCGTGGCAGCTGACAAACTGAAATCCGGCGCTTTTTGCCCCACTGCCGGTTTTTTTTCAATACTCATACTTGCCACCATCCTTTCTTTTCCATAGTATTCTCTAAAAAAAATATTTCTCCTTTTTAATTAACTTAGGCAGGAATTTAACCCAACGGCGACGAAGTATGTGTTACGATTTCAATATTCATGCTACTCCCTTAGCATGTGTTTAATTTCCATCACTAACCTACCTTAAGCAAAACAGGCACCCTTTTGGGTGCCTGTTTTGCTTAATAAATCATTTTTCCTTCCACAAAAGCACGCGTTTGTTCTTTTTGCGAAGAGGTAAAAAGCTGCTCAGTCTCCCTCGTTTCAATGAGCTTTCCCTGATAAAAGAAAGCGGTATCATGACAGAGGCGGCGGGCCTGAAAGAGGTTATGAGTTACAAAGAGGATAGTGGTGCCGTGGTCCTGATTAAGTCTGGCAATCATTCCTTCCAGCAGTTCCACATTGGGCGGATCCAGGTTTGCTGTAGGCTCATCCAGAAAGAGAATTTCCGGCTGTAGCACCAACGCCCGGGCAAAGGCGATACGTTGTGCTTCACCCCCGGAAAGAGTTTTTGCCCGCTGTTGGCTAAGTGCTAACATGCCAATATCATCCAGCATGGCAAGCACACGTTCCCTGATTTCCTGTTTAGGCACCTTACGGGCTTGGAGGCCAAAAGCCACATTATTGTAGACCGAGGTGTCCAAGAGTGCCGCTTTCTGAAAAACCATTGTCATTTTTCGCCGCAACTGTAGTTTGCCGGTCTGCGAGACAGGTGCCGGTTGCTGTAAATAAGAAACCTCACCGGTGGTAGGCTCCTCCAGCATGTTAAGGATGCGCAGCAAGGTGCTTTTTCCCGCACCACTGGGGCCGATTAAGCCTAAAATGCGGCCGTGGAGAGCATTGAGTTCAGAAATGCAGAGCACTTCCTTTTTGTTGTATCGCTTGGTCAGGTTTTTTACCGTAATTATGGAGGTTTTATTCATCGCTGCCTCCTGACTGAATTCTATACAGAACTGCATAAATAGCAAACGCTATGACCAAAAGTATCAAACCCAGTGCCAGGGCAAATGCCATATTACCCATCCCCACTTCCAGAACAATGGCAGTTGTCATAACCCTTGTCCTGCCTGCAATATTACCACCCACCATGATTACCGCCCCAACTTCGGCAATGATTCGGCCAAACCCGGCAATGAGAGCACCAAGAATGCCAAACCGCGCCTCACGCATAATGGTCCATAAAATCAATCTGCGTTCTGCCCCCAAGGAAAGCAGCGTTTCCTGCATTTCTTTTCCTTTACTGCGAACAGCCACCGACGTTAACCCGATAATTATGGGGACAGCCAGCAAAACCTGAGCAATAATCATGGCCGTTGGAGTGTATAAAAGCCCCAAAAAGCCCAGCATGCCACGGCGGGATAAGAGCATAAAAACCACCAACCCCCCTACCACCGGGGGTAGCCCCATCAATGTATAGATAAATAGGGTTAAAAAGCGCACCTTACGTGGCGGCTGCATCCCCAACCACGTTCCTGCCGGAACTCCGATTAATGCCGCTAAAATTACTGCACTCCCCGATACATATAACGTCAGGAAAATAATCTGGTAAAGGTCGGGGTCAAAAAATATTAACATGTTTATTGCTTGCCGAAGTGCGTCTGCCATAGCAGGTCCTTTCTATTGCGCATTGGGGAAAAAGAGCGTTTCTCCATATGGCTTAAAATCTGAAATCATTTTTTGGCCATCCTCAGAAATTAAATATTCAATTAGCTGCATGGCCCCTTGGTAATTAATGCCGGAATAGTTATCCGGATTTACGGCCATTACGCCATATTGATTTAAAAGTTCCTCTGCGCCCTCAAAAACAATGGCCAACTCCAGCCTGTCCTGCATGGAGAGGAACGTGGCGCGATCGGTGAGGATATATCCTTCCATCTCATCTGCCATGCGCAGTGTGTCCCCCATACCGGCCCCGGTATCCACATACCAGTCTCCCAGTGGGGAGATTCCGGCCTTTTGCCAAAGGGCCTTTTCCTTAACGTGGGTCCCCGATTCATCGCCGCGGGAAATAAAGGGTACTTGCTGTCCGGCTATAGCAGCAAATACTTCTTCAATATCTGTAAGCTGCCGCAGGTCGGCCGGATCGCTGTCCGGACCCGCAATAATGAAATCATTGTACATTACATCGTGGCGGTCCACATAATGGCCCTGATGGACCATGGCCAGTTCCGCTTCCCGGGCATGAACCAACACCACGTCAACATCGCCGTTTTTACCCACTTCCAGTGCCTGGCCAGTTCCCAAAGAGACAACCTGTACATCCACTCCGTGCAATTTTTCAAATGAAGGCAGTAGATAATCAAGCAGGCCGGAATCATATGTGCTGGTGGTGGTAGCCAAAAGTATTCTCCCCTGTGCAGAATTTGAGGATTTAGCAGCTGCAGAAGAACCATCATCGCCACATCCGGCAACCCCTAATACGACAACTATCATTATTAAAAGCAGTAAAACCGGTAATTTTTTCATCTAAAGGCCTCCAAAAGCAATCGCTATGCACCGTGGTGCATAGCGATTATATCCCGGCTGACCGGTTCTGTCAATATCCGTTATGTATATTTTTGCAGGACGAAAGATTATTGCTTATAAGGAGTAAATAACGGCTCACCATATTCCTTCCTGCCAAAATCAAAGATTATCCCCACGGCAGTGGAAGACGTAAGCCAGGCAGCAAAAGACTCCGCTCCATCCTGATTCACAGCTGCTTTCTTGCGGCTAACAGGTATGGCGCAAAAAATGTTCTCCAAAAGCGGGTCTTTGGCAAAGAGGATAGCCATTTTTTCCTCACTGTATCCCGTTGTAAAACTGGCCCGGTCCACCAACGTATACCCGCCCAGTTCTGCAGCCCGCTGCAGCATACCATAATTGCCCAGTGTGTTGCGCGCTTCTGTGTACCAGGCACAACCGGCTGGATTTATACCTGCCTGCCGCCAGATTTTTTGCTCCGCCAAATGGGTGCCGGATTGGTCTCCGCGACTGATAAAAATCTGTTTGGCCTGGGAAATTGATTTAAAAGCCGCCGCAGCGCTTTGTGCTTTGGCCGTACCTGCCGGATCCGCCACAGGGCCAACCAGGACAAAGTCATTGCCCATCACCGGTATACGCCCCACTCCCCAGCCATGGGCCACAAACTCTTCTTCCAGCTCCGGTGCATGGGTAAGAATCAGGTCCACCCGCCCGGCTTTGGCCATGGCCATGGCCTGCCCGCTGCCGGCGGCAATATGGCGTACAGTTATACCGGTCTCCTGCAAATAGGCCTGTTCCAAAACATCCAAAAGGCCGGTCACCACCGGCTCCATGGTACTGGCCAGCACCAGATGGCGCTCAGGCTGTTCATCTTCATGGGTAAACAAAGCGGCCAACTGCCCCTGAACTTCCCGCTGCAGCGCCTGCATATGCCCCAGCAGTTTCTTACCTGCCGGTGTAAGCGTGGTTCCGCCTCCGGCACTGCCGCCGGCCTGCCGCATCACCAAAGCCTTGCCCAGCGCTTCTTCTGCACGGTTTAGAAGGCCCCAGCCATAGCGGTAGGAAACACCGGCCTCCTCCACCGCTCTGTTGAGGGAGCCGGTCTTATCTATTTTTTCCAAGAGCAAAAGCAGTTCTTTCCCCGGAATCTTTTCTCCCAGGTTCAGGGAAACTTCCCAGTCACCCATATGCTTTAAACCTCCCCGTCACGGACTGGCCGCTTTTTGTTAGTACGGGCCAACAGTGGAATGCCGTACTTGCGGAATTCCCGCAGCACCATAAATACGGTGAGAATAAATGCCAACAGATCTGCCAGCGGCATGGCAAACCATATACCCGTCAGGCCAAAGTACCGCTCCAGAATCATCATAAAGATTATAAAGAGAAAGAACTGGCGCAAAAGGGATAGCCACAAAGAAGGCATCCCTTTACCGATGGCCTGAAAAAAGACGATGGCAGTGGTCTGAATACCCAATAGAGGGTACATGGATACCATTATCCTTACCGCCGTCTCCCCCACAGCCAATAGTTCCGGCTCCGCACTGAAAATTCTTAAAAAAAAGCCGGGGAAGAGAAAAAAGGACAAGCCGCTTACCGCGGTAAAAGCCGTTGCCACCACGCTGCCTTTAAGCATGGCCTCCCGAATCCGCTCCAGTTTACCGGCGCCAAAGTTATAGCCGATGATGGGTAAGAGCCCCTGGGCAATGCCAATGGCCGGCATAAAGGCAAACAACTGCAGGCGCACTATTATCCCCAGTACCGCAATGGGCACCACACCATAGCTTCCCAAAAGGCGGTTAGCCCAAATCAGGGCAATGTTTGCGCCTAGCTGAATAAATAACATGGGGAGTCCTACCCGGTAAATATCAGTTATAATCCGCAGGTCGGGTAAAAGATGGGTAAGGCGCACACGCAGCACACTTTTTTTGGCCAGGTAATAATGGAGCAGCATGGCCACACCTATTACTTTGGAAATTACCGTGGCCACCGCCGCACCCTGAACACCCATATCCAAAACAAAAATAAAGATAGGGTCCAGAGCAATATTGGTCACGGCAGAGAGAATCATTACCGTCATGGGGAGCATGGCATTGCCCTCGGCCCGGATGGAATGATTAAGAATCATAATCATAAAAAGCAGTACCGCACCATTGGCAATCACCGCCATGTAACTGGCGGTAAGCTCCAGAATTTCCGGTCTGGCGCCAAATAGCAGCAGAATAGGCCGCAGATACAGTAACCCCAGGATTGTGGCAAACAAGCCAAACAAAAATGACAGAGTGATTACCTGACCGGCGGCGGTGGCAGCATCCTCATTCTTTCCCGCTCCCAATGAGCGGGAAATGAGAGAGCCCACTCCCACGCCGGTACCAATGGCCAGGGCTCCAAGAAGCATCTGAATGGGAAAAGATACGGACAAAGCGGCAATGGCATCGCTTCCCAGACGCCCCACAAAGATGGTGTCAATAATATTGTAAGAAGCATTCACCACCATGGCCAGAGTGGCCGGCAGTGAAAAACGCACAAGAAGCCTGGGGATACTGTCAGTCCCCATGTCTGCAGGTTTGTTGGTAGCCATAATATACCTCTGGTTTCATCCGCAACTTTATCAACGAAGGTCAGTTCGTTGTCATTATATCCAAGCGGTTATGGTTTGTCCAGTTTGATGTAAGGCGTTATTAATTTATCTAAGCAGTATTATGGTATAATAAGCGTATGATTAACTTGCGCCAAGAACACATTCGCCACTGGAGGGTATCATGAACCATTGGGACGTTACCATGATCAAAGCAGAGGATTTGCCGGAAGGTAAAACGGCAAAAGCCAAAATTAAAGGCTTGCCGGTTTTGCTGGCGCGGGTGGGTCAGGAGATTTATGCCCTGCACAATCAATGCCCCCATCTGGGCTGCATGATGCACCGCGGGACTTTAGACGGGTATTTACTTACCTGTCCTTGTCACGACTGGGTTTTTGATATCCGCTGCGGGGAATTCACAGCAGCACCGGAAATAAAAATTCCCGTATACCCTGTAAAGGTAGAAAACGGGGAAATTTTAGTTAAATTGGAGGATACAAAATGAAACCATTTCTTTATGCTTTAAGCACTTGCTTTCACTGTCAGCGTACCAAAAAATGGCTGGCAGAGAAAAACATTGATTACGATTATGTTGACGTTGATTTAGCCGAAGGAGAAGAGCGGGATAAGTTAGTTAAAGAAGTAAAAGAGCTGACCGGGTCCAGCCAGTTTCCGGTGGTTGTCCATGGAGACCGGCACGTTGTGGGATTTAATGAAGAAAGATTAAGTGATTTGCTGGGAGTATAACCAATGGATACAGATATCGCACGGCGCAAGGAAATGTTTCGTGCCTGGCACAGCAAAGTGGTGGATGCCTTAGGGTATAAGTTTAATCCCGATGCTGAAATGGTGGACTTTCTGCTGGAGCAACAGGTACATATTGAACGGAAATACGGCAGCCCTTTTTGTCCCTGCCAAAGTACTGTGGGACGCCGGGAAGAGGACATGAAAATCGTTTGTCCTTGTATTCCGTTTCACCGCAAACACTTTGATTTCATGAAACAGTGCTGGTGCGGTCTGTTTATCCATAAGGATGTGGAGGATCCCTCCACTCTGCGCCAGGTTCCAGCCAGTGAAGTACCGGATGAATAACTCCGGTACTTTTTTGAGCATAATTTTCAGAATATTGCTGCAATTTAGCTTTTTATGGTATACTAATAAAAAGCTTTGGTTACTATCAAGGAGGTAGATTTTAAAATTGGCCGCTAATAATTCCCCGCAAAAGGGACCCTGGATAGCTGAATTTAGCAGCACAATAAAAACGGACCTACCGGCCTCCCTGGTCACATTCCTGGTGGCGCTTCCCCTATCCCTGGGCATAGCACTGGCCTCCGGCGCTCCATTGATGGCAGGTGTTATCGCCGCTGTTGTGGGTGGCATTGTGGTAGGCGCGCTGGGTGGTGCACCAATGCAGGTCAGCGGACCGGCCGCCGGGCTAACTGTAATTATTTTTGGTTTGGTTCAGCAATTTGGCTGGGAGGTAACCAGCGCTATGACTGTAAGTGCCGGGATACTGCAGATAATCCTGGGTAAATTGGGGGTTGCACCGCTGGCCATGGCCATCTCCCCGGCGGTACTTCACGGAATGCTGGCTGCCATCGGTATCCTCATTGCCCTTTCCCAGGCCCATGTGGTTCTGGGAGCAGCACCGGCGGGGGGAGGAACCGAGAACCTGCTGGCCCTCCCGGGATCCATAATTAACCTGGATCCGGCCACGACGGTTCTTGGCCTCCTTACCATAGGGATTCTGGTGTTTTGGCCGAAGATAAAGCTGAGGCGCATGCAGATTATCCCCGGTTCTCTGGCCGCTGTAGTTATTGCCACCATTGTCTCCCTGGCTTTTGGGATGAACATACCCAGGGTGGAGCTGGCCGGCGGCAATCTTTTTGCCTCCATTAGCCTACCGGTTTTGCCCACGGGAAATTACACAACATTTGTGGCAGGAATTTTCGTGCTTACCTTAGTAGCCAGTGCCGAATCCCTGCTTTGTGCAGTAGCCACCGATAAGCTTCATACCGGCCCTCGCTGCTGCCTGCATAAAGAACTAATGGCTCAGGGTGCCGGCAATACCATTTCCGGTTTGCTAGGAGGACTGCCTATTACCGGGGTTATTGTACGGAGTAAAGCAAGCATTTCTGCGGGAGCGAAAACAAGGGCTTCGGCAATCCTTCACGGATTATGGATTCTTATCTTTGTTGTATTGCTGCCCGGCCTGGTTACCAGTATTCCCCTGTCCGTCTTAGCAGGCCTTTTGGTGTACACCGGTATTCAGTTAGTTAACTTTCACCATGTAACCGAGCTGAGAAGGTATCAGGAAATGATTGTTTACCTGATAACCGTAATTGCCATAGTTGGTATAAATCTGCTGGCTGGGTTGGGCATCGGGCTTGCAGCGGCTTTAATCAGACTGCTTTGGAAACTTACCCGCATGGATATCGCCATTGAGAAGAGCGGGGGGGCATGGCATGTAACCATCTCCGGGGCACTCACTTTTGCAGGAATCCCCAAACTTACCTCCCGGCTTGCCGACATTCCTCCCTCTGAAGAAGTTAAAATACATCTTGCTTTGCGTTATCTGGACCATGCCGGCTGTGAAGCTCTTAATTCCTGGCAGGAAAGCTATGAAAAACAGGGCGGTCGTGTGCAAGCCGCCGCACTGGAGGAAAACTGGTCATCATGTCAGCCTGGTAAAGGAGAAAATTCTCCCTTGGTTGCCTGCAATGTCTTTGAAGACATCTGGACCCGCAATAACGGTACTGTAGAAGAAGCCATGACACAAACGAAGCAAGAAATTGGATTATAGTCAATAAAAGCCGGACTGGAAAACCCAGTCCGGCTTCATGTTTCAAAGTAAAAACAGGTAATTCAACAGGTAAAAAACAGCACTTAACACCACAAACAGCCCGAGATAAGACCCTACAGCAATGGCAAAACTCTTCAGGGACAACTTTGTGCTTGGAGGTTTTCTTTTCATCTGACCACCCCTTCTAGGGACATCTGCCCATGACACTTGTCGGTGACATCTATCATGATACATGGTGCAACTTTATATAACAAGAGACATTTGCCCCAAACGCTAAAGCAGGAAATCAAAAAAATAGTACAGCAAAGCCAGGCCCATCAGCAACCCGATAAACGACGCTATGGCCAGTAAAATGCTGCTTAGTGTCAATACAGTTCTTTGCCGTTTTGTTAATTTTTTGCCCATGCACTCTACTCTCCCTCTTGCCTGGGATAGGCAACACAAACACCGCCCAACACCTTTTGCCACAAGGCATCCATCTCTGCCTCTGAAAGATTTTCCTCTTTCTGCTTTAACACTGCTGCCGCATTCATGGCCAGCGGGGCTGAGAGCATCACCAGATTTGTCAGATTGGGGCATCCCTTTTCTCCACCCAAAACAGAAAGCACCTGTTTTGTAAAACCGGGCCCCACCTGGGCTCCTTTAAGCCGTGTCACCTTGGCTTCAATGGCAGGACAGTCCGGATGGGGAATGCGGTTCATATCCAGAGATGCTTCCGTAATCTCATAGGTAACACTGGATATCTGTAAAGTCAGGCGGATATCATGATAAATATCGGTAAGAGTGGTTATTAGAATTAATTGGCCATCAGTGCCGGGATTAATATCGATTTCAATATTGCGTCGAAACAGGCTCATAACAACCTCCATTTTTAGAAACCAAACTCACTTCTATATTATCACAATTTTCTGTAAATTTATACGGTAAATTTTTGCTTTGCTGACTGCAAAGCGTTATAATTCCCTGTGGCGCACAGCACTGCTGTGCTCCACAGGGAATACATTATTACGGAACCATCAGGGTTAAGAAGCGCAGACTGAAAACTATCACTAAAGTGACAATGATGATAAACAGGCAAAGGTCCAGGTTCATCAGTGTCAGCTTCTTATACAGATGATCTCCCCGGTGGTTGTAATCCAGTTTAATCATGGTGAAAAATGCCACCCATTCCGCCTCCCGGGTATATACCTGCACTTCGTGCACCATGCTCACCACATACGTATAAACGGACTCCCGCATTTGCGTCAGGCCAAGCAGCACAGCTTCTCCCACCCGGGGCAACAGGCCTGCATCAGCGCTGCCTGCTAAACGTGCCAGAAATACACTGGGCCGCACACTGCCCACCAACACTCCTTCAGTAACGAACTCAATCCCCCTTCCCACCGCCATAAACATGTTAACGGAAAAGTTAAGAACCGGCTTATAGATTAGCCGTTCCACACTGAGCTTTTGCGGCAGGGGAAGCGCGAAATCAATGCGGGACAGCAGGATAAAGGTGACGGCGCCTATACCCAGGGAGATGAAAATGGCGGACAAATCCTCCACATTCCAGACACCGGTTTTTGCCACATAATTCAGGTAATAATCGTTATAGACAAAACCGCTGCTCATGGGCAGAATCACCCGTTCAATCACATTGCTGTAGGCCAGCCCGCCGTAGAGCAGGAAAGCGGCAAAGCCGGCAAAAATGGTGCGCTCCAAAAACGTTTCCCGGGCATACTTATGAGTTCCATCCCTGGCCGGGCCCAAAAACAGTGAGTAAAAAAGCCGGGCAATATAGCACACGGTGAGGCCACCGGTGATGGTAAAAATCTTTTCTGCATACCACAGGGAAGTAACACCCTGAGCCTGCCAGGCATCCACAATGGCGTGGTGAAGCAAAGTTTTACTGACATACCCGTTAAAACCGGGCACTCCGGCAATTGCGGCACCTGCCACCAAAAATGCCGCAGCGGTGACGGGAAATCTGCGCCACAGCCCCCCTACTTTACTGTAATCCAGGCTGTGGGTTCGCAGGTAAATGGCACCCACCATTAAAAACATGGCCGATTTGAAGAAGGCGTGGTTTAAGATATGATACGCCCAACCGGCAAAACCTATGGCTCCGTCAAAGCCCAGATAAGCCGCAGCTCCTATGCCCATCAGGATGTAGCCCATTTGACTCACACTGCTGTATGCCAATACCCGCTTGGCGTGGCGCTGTACCAAGGCCAGGACAGCTGCGGTAAACATGGTGACCATTCCAAACCAGATCAAGGCATAGCCAAACTGTTCTGTGGTATACCACAGGGGTGATTCCCCTTGCGCCGGAGTATACAACAAGGTAAATACCCGGATAATGCCGTATGCCCCGGTTTTAATCATAATCCCTGAGAGCAATGCGCTGGCCGGGGTGGGTGCCACCGGATGGGCTTGCGGCAACCAGATATGCAGCGGCGCCGCCCCCGCTTTAATTCCAAAGCCGATAAAAAACAGTGCGGCCGCCACATATCCCATGGTACCCATATCTGCCAGGGATTCAAGGCCCGGGGCAATGGCAGTGGTTCCGGCATGCATGGTTACCATCATGATGGCCACCAAGAGACACAGCCCACCGAAAATACCCATGTAAAGATAGTTGCGCCCCGCAGCCATCGCCTCTTCGCTTTGTGCGTGAACCACCAACACATACGAGAACAGGGTCATGGCTTCGAAAAACAGGAACAAACTGAGGAAGTCGCCGGCCAGAAATACACCCAGTGTTCCGCCAAGCGACAGCAGCAAAAATACATAGTAGCGCGTGGAAGCATGCTCATGGCGCATGTATTCACCGGAATAAAAGGTAGCTAAAAACCAGATGAAAGAAGCCATTACGGCAAAGACAAACCCAAAAAAATCTACCCGGAACAAAAGGCCAAGGCCCATAAATTCCGGTAATGCGTAGCTAACCTCACCGGCGGCCACCATTGGATACATGGAAATGGCCAACACACAGGTTAAAAAAGCGGTACAGGTTGCCACACAATCACGTATATCCTTATTAGAGCGGCCGATGAGTCCGGAAATCAGGGCACCGGCAAAGGGCAGCAGCACCACCAAAAGCGGGGTAATATCACTTAACAGTTCGGAGCCGGGCAAAGTGCCGGTTAGGGGCACCGCCGCTGTAAATGACCTCTGGCCCAAAACGGTATAGAGCCACAAACCAATAAAAATTATGGCCACCACAAACTCACTGCTGAATAAATCCGCCTTTCTCACGCGGTAGCGGTTAAAAAGGCCTGCGCTATGTCCTGTAGACTGGGAGATCAGACCCCGCGCCACCACTCCCGCCACCGGCAGCAGGATTAAAATTACCGGCAAAAAACTGGGAATAGCCGCGGATTCTTGCGGGACAGACGCTGCACTAAACACATTTTCTCCCTCCCTTAGTGTACTATATTCAAACAGTTAAAAGATTACCGCTGAAATTTTGGCGGCAAATACCACCGGCCAGTGGGGTTGTATAAAGGCAAAGGCTACACAGAGTACTGCCAAAAGTGCTGTGGACCACACCATCCCGGCAGGCACCTCATCTCGCAGCCAGTGCCTTTTTTTGCTGCCCGGCTCCATCACGTCCCGGGCGAAGAAAGCATTAACCACGATGGGAAAATAGTACAGGGCGTTTAGCAGACTGCTGACAATCAACACTGCTACCAGGAATGTCTGGCCGCTATCCAACGACGCCATGGCCAGGTGCCATTTACTGATAAAGGCATTAAACGGGGGGATTCCCACCATTGTAACCGCCGCCAGAGTAAAGGCCAGCATGGTCACCGGCATTTCATAGCCAATTCCCCGCATTTCACTGATATACTTTTTGCCGGTCTGCACCATAATGGCCCCGGCGCAGAGAAAGAGGGCTCCTTTCATCAGCGCATGGGAGAAAATATGAAACAGTGCCCCCATCAGGGCCTGTTCGGAAAGCATGGCAATTCCCAGCAGCACATAACCAATCTGGGCCACGCTGGAGTAGGCCAACCGTCTTTTTAATTGGTCCTGCTGCAGTGCCAACGCCGAGCCTAACAGAATAGTTATTACAGAAAGCCAAAGCAGGATGGTATCAAAGCCGATGCTTTGCACCGCCTCCACAGTGAACACATAATGTATCAACCGGATGAATCCGTAAGCGCCGGTTTTGATCATGCAGCCGGATAATAGGGCGCTTACCGCAGCGGGAGCGGCAGGGTGTGCATCGGGCAGCCAGATATGAAGAGGAAACATCCCGGCCTTAAGCCCAAAGCCTATCAAAAAAGCAAATAAGGCGTAGCCTACAAGAGGTGAAGCTTCAATATATCCTCCGGCGACAAAATCCAGCCGGCCGCCTAAAAAGTAGGTCACTGCCAGGCCAAAGAAAATGGCCAAGCCGGCTACGATGGTCATAAACAGATATTTGGAGCCGGCATACATGGCCTTATCATCCTCTTCATGGATGACAAGTACGTAGGAGATGATGGCCATCAACTCAAAGAAGAGAAAGAGCCCAAACAGGGAATAGGCCATTACCACCCCCAGAATGGAACCCTGGGAACACAACATCAGCACATAGTAGCGCAGCTTTCCGTGCCCATGGCCAAGGTAACCAAAGGAATAGATAAACGCCAACATAAAACAAAAGGAAAAGATAACGGCAAAGAAAATGCTGATCCCATCGGCCTGAAATGATATGGCCAGGGGAAATGACATATAATGCATACCGGTTCCCAATGTCTGCCCGCTTGCCAATGCGGGGAGCATGACCGCACTGGACAGAAATGAAAGAACGGAACCGGCAAGGGCCATCACTTTCATGGCAGCTTCATTTCGTCGGCAGAAAACAAGCAGGAATATGGCAAAGATAAACGGCACTATAACAGTAATTCCCGGCAATAAATGCAAACTATATCCCTCCTTTGTCAGCTTAGTTGAAGAAAGCGGCGGCAATGTTTTGCGCCCAATTTAGCGGCACATTTTCAGCTCCCAGGCCAAATGCCACACTACCTATGGCCAAAAGAAGCATGGAAACCCACATCCCCAGCGGCAACCGGTCCCAAAGCAGTGAAGCGTGTAAATCCCGGTTTCTTTCGCCAAAGAATGCCGTAAAGGCAATGGGCAGGTAATAAGCGGCATTCATTACACTGCTTAAAAGCAGAATCAGAATCAAAAGCGGCTGTTCATTAACCAGGGCTCCCAGGCTTAAATACCACTTACTAATAAAAATATTCATGGGTGGCAAACCCACCGCAGTAAGAGCCGCAAAGGAAAAGCAGCTCATGGTCAGCGGCATCTGCCAGCCGATCCCGGCCAAATCGGCAATTTTTCGCTTCCCGGTTTTAGCTAGTATGGCGCCGGCACATAAAAGCAGTGTTCCTTTCATCATGGCGTGGCCCATAATATGATAGACTCCGCCAATGAGGGCTTCGGAGGTTAAAAGAGATATGCCAAACAGGATATATCCCAGCTGAGCAATACCTGAATATGCCAGGCGACGGGGCAGGTCCCGCTCAGCAAAGGCGCAGAGGGAACCATAGATGATGGAGATGATGGCCAGGACCAGGATTACCACATGCCAACCCTGCTCACGGATTAATTCCACACCGAATACCTGATGAAAGATACGAATCATGCCATAGGCCCCGGTTTTCAGCATTATCATAGACGACAGCGCCACCGCCGGCGGAGGCGCCTGCCCATATACGTCTGCCATCCACAGATGAAGCGGAAACATCCCTGCCTTCATGCCAAAGGCGATGGCAAAACCCACAAAGGCCAGCGAGGTATACGCTCCAGCCGTCATAAACCCGCCGTCCTGCCAGGAAAAATTCTGTGACTGCACAAAAACCACTGCCAGGGCCATAAAGTAGAGCACACTGCCTCCCACCGTCATGTACAGAAATTTCATTGTAGCGGCCACGGCTTCACGGGTACGATGGTGGATAACCAGCAGGAAAAAGGAGAGGGACATGGCTTCAAAGAAGAGAAACAGCGTAAGCAGGTCCCCTGCCAGTACCACCCCGGTGGCACAGGCCAGGATAAAGAGAAATATGGCCTTAAAGCGACGGTATCCCTGTTTCAGCGGGTAGGTTGCGGTATATAATGCAAGAACTGCACCGCAAAAGAGAAACAATAGCGCCAGCGAAAGGCTGAGAAGATCTATTTGTATTGACAGGCCAAAAGGCGGCAGCATATCTAAAGTAGCACCAAGCCGCTCCCCGGCCAGAACGCTTTTGACTAAAGTGACCAAAATAACAAATGCGGCGGTAAGCGAACACAGCGAAAGAGCTGAACCTGTTTTATGGTTTTTCTCGCCGCCAAGCCATACCATCAGGGCGGACACGGCCAAAACTCCTATGGCTGCCCACGGTTGCCAGAGAATTGTGTTCATATTTGTCTACAACTCCTTTCGCTATTGGAATATGGAGGCAACAATCAGATTAACCAGCGGGAGAGTGGTCTGCTGAGCATAAAATCCAAACACAAAGCACATCACCGTTAAAACCGCAGTGGGAATAAACATGGCAGGCGGGCTTTCCAATCCCTGGGGAGCAGAGTACGATCCTTCGGAAAAATAAGCCCGGATGATGATGGGGAAATAATAGATTGAATTGAGAATAGCGCTGGTTAACAGGACAAATCCAAGAATGGGCAGGCCGGATTCAATACTACCGCCCAAGAGGTACAGTTTGCTGACATACCCTGCCAGTGGAAGAACTCCGATAAGACCGATACTGGCCAAAGAGAAGAAAAACATGGTATAAGGCATCCGTTTTCCAATGCCGTTTAACTGCTCCAGATATTTGGCGCCGGTCTGTGTAATAATAGCTCCGGCACAGAAGAACAACACGATTTTAAGGAAAGCATGATTGATGATGTGCACTATGCCGCCGGTCAAACCGTACGGGGAGAGCATAGCCGCTCCCAGGGTGATATAGCCCAACTGGCCGATGGTGGAGTAGGCCAGCCGTGATTTAAGCTTTTCCTGACGAATGGCCAATACCGATGCAATAATGATGGTGAGTACCACAATGGCCGCCAGGATATTGGTTACACCCAGATACTGCAGTGCTTCCACCCCGTAAAGATAGAACATAACACGTAAGATTCCAAAAATTCCTGTCTTAACTATAGCAACTGCATGCAAAAGGGCGCTAACCGGTGTAGGCGCCACCATGGCCGAAGGAAGCCAGGAATGAAGCGGCATTATGGCGGCTTTGACACCAAACCCCATCACCGCAATAAAAAACATAATCCATAAAGTAAGTGCATGACTCTCCAGAACGGAGCCAAAGATGCCGGCAGTACTAAAGGTCAGGCTTTCTCCAATTCCGCCGAAAATGAACATGGTGAGAAAAACCATGGCTCCGCTGACAAAACAATAAATAATATATTTGGTACCCGCCGCATAGGCCTCCCGGGTCTGGGCGTGAATAACCAGCGGATATGTAATTAAGGCCAGATATTCATAAAAAAGATACATGGTAAACAGGTTTGCAGAAAATGCCACACCCATGGTAGCACTTAATGCCAGAATATAGAAGGTAAAAAAACGCCGGCAGTGATACTCATGGCCCATATAACCGGTGGCATAAATGGCGGCAAACACCCACAACAGGGATGCCAAAACGGCAAACAGCACGCCCAGAGGCTCCACTGCAAAGGAAATGCTTAAGCCCTGTGTAATCTGTACTGCAGTCCAGGTGATGGTTTCTCCTTGCAATACCACAGGGAGGGCCGGCGCCACTATCAGAAATGTGATTAAGGCAATAATGACGGCAAGTGCATTTCTGGCACGGGCCTGATGCTCCTTAACAAGAGCAATCAAACCACCACCGCATGCCGGGACCAAAATGGCCCAAAACGGCGATATCAACATAGACTCCCTCCTAAGCAACAGAAGTTTACTACACCACAAAGAGGGCGCCGCCCTTTTGGGGACAGTACCCTCCCATTTCCCAGCTCTATATCCGGATAAGTGTATTCTGGCAACAAAACACCGGATGCCGGCTTGTTAAAACGGGTTGGTATGAATAATTTGTATTTCCAGTGTCATAAACAGATACCAAACCGCCAGCACTCCGAAAATGACTATCACAAGCATGACGTCAAATTCCAGGTTTCTGACATTGATGAAACGAAAAAATCTGGACTCTCCCGGCTGGTAATCAAGTTTCTGAAACATGCGGAAGATGGCCTTAAAGCTCAAATCCCCGGCGCCGGAAACCAACTGCTGCATACCGCCGGTGATATAGTCCACCAAATGAACCGTTCCGGTTGCAGCAGAATGGGCTGTGCCGGCGGCAATCTGCGCCAAACCGTTGGCCCATTGTGGCGCATGAATCCCCCTTTCCAGTATATTTTTCATCAAAGCAAACACACCCACCGCCACAGCTATTACCTGCAGGGAAACGAAAATTCCCTGCATAGAATAAACATTCAGGGCGGATTGGTGCGGCAACAGCACCTGCAAAGCCTGTGGGTAGACACCAAACAGAACACAGGCGGCAGCCGAAATCATGATAGCTACCGTCATAGTGGTTCTGGGCGGGCGCAAAACCCTGGCCTGGGCCTTATAAAAACCGAAGTAGATAAACTTGGTGAAAGATAAGGCCGTCCCCACACCGGCAACCAGTAAAATCGTTTCCACCGGCTCCACACCGTAGGAGGCATTTTTTATAAGATATTTACTGATATACCCGTTAAACAGCGGAGTACCGGCAATGGCCAGCGCACCAACCACTGCCCCCACGGTAACCAGCGGCAATGACCGCCAGAGAGGAGGGCCCTCTTCCCCTTTAGGAGGATGGTGCAGTTGATGCAGATCTTCCGTTCCGGTACAGTAGAGAACTGCGCCGGCGCACATAAATAACAAAGCTTTATAGACCATGTTATTAGCCATATGCAGCAGTCCGCCGTCCACTCCATAGTAATTGCCCAGCCCTATAGCGGCCACCATATAGCCCACCTGGCTGACAATGTGAACGGATAAGAGACGCCGCATATCATGCTGAACCAGGGCAAAACTGACGGCAACAATGGCCATCAAAGCACCCATCAGTGCTATGCCTTCCGACGCCGGCAAGATACGGGCCACTGCAAAAACACCGGCCTTTGTACAGAGTGCTGCCAGCAGAACACTGGCGGAAAACGGTGCCACCGGATACCCCCAGGGCACCCAGACATGCAGTGGGAGAAAGGCCGCCTTTACACCAATGCCGGCAATGAAAAAGGGCAAGCCCGCTGCAGGAGCTGTCATGGCAAAGGACCCTGTGGCATGATAATGCAATACTATGCCCACCGTCAGAGCCAGCCCACCCAACAGTTGCAAAAATAATACCCGGTAGGCCATCTTAACTGCCTGCTCTGTGCGGCGCAAAAAGATCATGGTTGCCGAAGTGATGCTTAGCACTTCCCAGAAAAACAGGAATGTGAGAAAATTGTCTGCCAAGGCTACCCCTGCCGCACCGGCCAGTGCACAAAGAGCCACCGCCTGCTGGGCTTTTGTGGATACTTCCAACCCAAAAAGCATGCCCAGCGGAATAACCATGGTAAAGCCAAGCAGGGCAATACCACCAATGGGGTGCAGGCTAAATGACAAAAATGACACTCCCGTTTGCTGCTGGAAAGCGGAAGCAAAGACAGTAACCTGGCCGCCCAAATCCACTCCGGCCAACAGCGCCACAGCCACGGCGCCTACCGGCACCAGAGAAAGGCCAATAAATACACGCCTGACCCTGGCCGGCAGAAATAGCAGCACCACCGCTGTAACCACCGGGGCCCAAACCGGTACAAGCAGCAGAGTCACAATAATCACCCTTTCGTTTTATTACATCGCTAAGGGCATTAGAAAATCAACCATACTGCGCACAAACGGAATTGTCAGATCGGGTTTGATGCCCAGCACTATGCAAATCACCGCCAAAACACATACCGGCACCAGCATGGTAAGCGGAGCTTCCGGGCCTTTGGCCCGTTCAAAAGCTCCCTGACGGAAAAACGCTGTAATCACAATGGGAAAAAAGTATAAAGCATTTAATATAGCGCTGACAACAAGTACGGCGATAACCGCCAACATACCGGCATCCAAACTGCCCTGCAACAGATAGAGCTTGGAGATAAAGCCGTTAACAGGCAAAATTCCCACCATGCCGATACTACCTACGGTAAAAGCCATCATGGTCAGCGGCATGCGCACCCCAACGCCGTTTAGTTCACTGATTTTCTTCTTCCCGGTCACCGTAATTATTGCACCGGCGCAGAAGAACAAGGTGATTTTTAAAAGGGCATGATTAATCATGTGCAGCATCCCACCGGTGGCTCCCGCCACTGAGAGCAGGCCGGCCCCCAAAATAATATAACTTAACTGGCTGATGGTGGAATAGGCCAATCGGCGTTTCAGAGCATCCTGACGCAGCGCTATAAGTGAAGCGGAAACAATGGTGATACTGGCTATAACCACCACAAACAAACCCAGGCTTAGCTCCCCCAGGGTTTCCACACCAAAAACAGAATACATGGCACGCAGAATGCCAAAGATCCCTGACTTTACCACTGCCACGGCGTGTAACAATGCACTGACGGGAGTAGGCGCCGCCATGGCTGCCGGCAGCCAGGCATGCAAAGGCATAATGGCAGCTTTTACGCCAAACCCCAAAATAAAACAGAGGAAAATGAGCTGTAGATAGTGGGCGGGGCCGTCTGCCACCGTTAATATGCCGCCGGAAGCAAAGGTGATGGTTCCCACCGCACCGGCGGTCATCACAATGGCCGACAATATCAGTCCCGCTCCCAGGAAACTGTAAATAATATAGCGCTTACCGGCGGCCTGTGCTTCGGCGTTTCCGGCATGAATTACCAATGGATACGTAAAGATGGTGAGAAATTCGTAACATAAATATAGCGTAAACAGGTTAGCGGAAAAGGCAATCCCCATGGTAGCACCCAGGGAAAGAATATAGAAAGTAAAATAACGGCGGCGGTTATGCTCATGGGCCATATAACCGGTGGAGTACAGGGCGGCAAATACCCATAACACCGAGGCCAATGTGGAAAAAGCCGCTGCCAGGGGATCCACCCTGAAAACTATATCCAACCCCCTCATCAGTGTTATCACATGGACAGCGGGCACAGCACCGTTTAGCACACGCACAAACAGGGTGACTACAAAGGAGGCGGTAATCACTGCAGTGAGAACAGCCAATGGATTACGGACCCGGTTATTTTCCTCCGGAACCAACGCCAAAAGCAACGCGCCCACCATAGGGCAAATAATCGCACCCAGAATGAGTAGAGGGTCAGACATTTACGCCCACTCCCTTACAAATCATTTGCGCTGTAACATCTTTTATAAATATTGCTCTTATAGCGTTGTTTTCTGAGAACAACCGTCCTCCTTATGCTCCACAGGGTGCCCGGTCTTTAAGCACAGGAAGATGGCAATAACTGCTACAAACAATACGGTAATTTCAACCAGAGTATCATAGGCCCGATAAGCCACGATAATATTGGCTACCAGGTTATGGCCCCCCGTCTCCTCATACCCCTGCTCCACATACCGCTGGGGGACATAATTATTGGCCGGCACATCAACTTCACCGTAAGGGGGGATTTCACTGACGGTCATCAGCAGCATATAACCAATCAACACCAAAAGCAAAACAATCAACACGTTAAAAAGTGCTTTCACTGCTCTTCCCCCCTTACCCTGGTAACCACCGCCACCATCAGCACTGTGGTGCCCACGCCCACCGCAGCTTCGGTAATGGCAATATCCGGAGCGTTAAAGTGCTGCCAAAGCAGAGCCATAACCAGGGAAAACCCGCCGAAAATGATAACGGCATAGAGCAGGCTGCGGATAAATACCACTCCCAGAGCCGCTACAATCAGAAATGTCAGCAGAATGAAAACCAGCCAATCAGGCATGGACATCCTCCTTTCCCGCCATCTCCTTACCAGGGTAGGGAGAATCGTAACAGTCAATAAAAAATGTTTCCGGCACATGCTCTTCATCCCGCAGATAAGCCACATAACCGATGATGTGTGCAACCAATGGATTGATGGACCAGATAAAGGCCCAGATAATAGCCAGTTTAATCATGGCATTATAGCCGGACACTTGCGTCATCATGGCCAGCAAAATCAGCCCGACCCCCAGCGTATCGCACTTGGAAGTGGCATGCATGCGGGTATATAAATCGGGCAAACGGATTAGGCCCACAGTACCCACAAAGAGAAAGAACAGTCCGGCCCAGAGTAAAAAACTTACCGCCAACTCATAGAGTAAGGTCATGACAATTTCCCCTTCCCCAGACTTTTCATGACACAGATTGTGCCTACAAAAGCACTGAGCACATAAACATACGCCACATCCAGGTAGGTGTAGTTCTCAAAGATATGTGCCAGAATGATAATGGCCATAATTACATTGGTTAACACCACGTTGGTGCCCAAAATGCGGTCTGAGGCATGTGGACCCCAGATGATGCGGTACAGGGCCAGAAACGACAAAACTACAAGCCCCAGGAAAACCCCTTCCAGGCTGAGTTGAATCATTCGTTGATCACCTCAACTTCCCGCAGTTTATCCTGCATATACCAATCGGAGACATTATCCGCCGCTTCTTTTGTCAGGGCGTGAACAAGCAGCCGGTCATCTTTCAGGTTAATGGTGACGGTCCCGGGTGTAAGGGTAATGGAGTTGGAATACAGGGTCCGGGTAAGTTCTCGGGTAAGTTTTGTTTTCACCACAATAAAACCGGGTGAAATTGGCATATCCCTACTTAGCACAATACGCGCCACCTGGATATTGGCTACAACAATGTTAAAGACAAGCAATACTAAATAATAAAACAGTTTGAACAGCTGCAGCGGCTTAAAACCCATGGGCTCCCCGGGCTTAAACAAGTCGGTGTTCCAGAAATACGTAACTCCCAATGCACAACCGATACCCACAATCACGTTGTACGCATCCAGCGAAGGGGTCATTAAAAACCAGAACCCCAGCAAAATGCAAACAATCATCAGAAACCCCTTTTTGTCAATAATTGCCCGAATATAGTACATTAAACCACCTCCCTAATGCAGTAAGACCCCCACAGCTTTTGTTGCCAAGGCCAGCGGGAACTCGGGATTGATACCAAAATAGATAACCGCCATGGCCAGCACAACCAAGGAAACGGACATGGAAACAGGAATTTTATCCATGGTAAACGTTTTGGGTTCCTGCTCATCCACCACGAAAAACGCCTGCCAGACAATGGGCAGAAAATAACTGGCGTTTAGTAATCCACTTAAGATGATCAGTCCTACAAACATGGGCATTCCCGCCTCAATACTGCCCAGGGCCAGGTACCACTTGGATATAAATCCGCTAAAGAGGGGCAGCCCCACCATGGAAAGGGCGGCAATACTAAAGGCAAACATGGTGATGGGCATCTGAAAGGCCAGGCCCTGCAAACGGTTCACCCGTTTCTCACCGGTTTGGCGGTAAATGGCACCTGCTGCCAAAAAGAGACATGCCTTCATAACGGCGTGATTAAAGATGTGTAAGATGCCCGCCGCCAGGCCAATGGGACTGGACAATCCAAGCCCCAGGAAAATGTAGCCTATCTGAGCCACACTGGAATATGCCAGGCGCCTTTTTAGATCCAACTGCACGAAGGCAAACATGGAGCCGCCTAATATGGCCCCGGTGGCCATAATTAAAATCATATGGCGGATAAAAATCTGATCCAACAAATCAAAACCAAAAATCTGGAAATAAAATTTTGCCAATGCAACAATGTATGCTTTTACCACCAGGCCGGACAGGACGGCGCTGGAAGTGGTGGGGGCTGAGGAGTGAGCATCGGGTAACCAGACGTGAAGAGGAAAGAGTGCCGACTTTATACCAAAGCCCACCAGGAAGAAGCTAAGCACTGTCCAAATCAAATACGGATACTGCGGATACACCAGAGCAAACTCTGCGGCAACAAAGCTGATATTCAGATTACCGGTTATCACATAAATCAGGGCGATTCCAGTCAATACAAAACCGGAGCCCACAGTGGCCAGCAGCAGATATTTAAATGATGCTTCGGTGGCCAGGCGCCCTCCTTTGGCCAGCACCAGTGCACAGGCGGCAATCCCGGTTACTTCAATGAACACATACATATTAAACAAATCATTGGTCATCACCATTCCCATCATGGAACCAACCAACAATAAGAAAGTGGTATAATACCAGCCGATGCCGCTTGCCGGGATTTCCCGCCCCAGGGAACTCATACTGTAAATCATGATTACCAGACAAACAGCGCTAATAACAAGCAGCATAAATGCGGAAAAAGGTTCGATAATTACTTCAATGCCCCAGGGAGCATCCCAGCCCATTACCGAATAGGCGATAGTTTGACCGTCACGGGTAATAAGGGCAAAATGCAAACTGTAAATAAAAGCGGCAACCATGGTTAAAACGGCGGCCGGGCCGCAGGCTTTGCGTCCGAAATGAGCAAATGCAGGCATCAGAAAAGCGGCCATCAGCACTAACAATACCAACACCGGCGGATGTGTATCCAAAAGTTCAAACATTAGTCGCAGCTCCTTATCTCAAGGATTTCGTCTGCTTCAATGGTTCCATAATACTGATACAGCTTTACCACTATGCTTAAGGCAAAGGCTGTTACGCTGAGAGCCACAACAATGCCGGTAAGAACCAGCGCCGCCGGTAGAGGATTAACGTAATGCACCCCCTCCGGAAGTTGACCATCATGGATTGGTGCCACGCCACCACGGATATTGGCTGCTGCAATCAAAAACAGGAAGATGGCGTTGCCCATAATGTTAATCCCGATTATTTTTTTCATCAGATTAGAACGGGACAGTACAGTGTAGATGCCGATACAAAACAGCACCACAGAGACAAAATAAGGATAATTCTGAACAATCCGGGATATTACATCCAAGCGGTCACACCTCCTCCACCAGTGTTGAAAAAATTGACAGAGCAACCAAAGCCACTATAAGTCCAATGCCAATCTCAAATACATGGCCGATGAGAATTTCAGCAAAAATGGTAACTATCAGGATAATCCCCCCCACCATGGCCAAATCGAAGGGAACCCGTTTTTGGCCTTCACTCAGGCCAAAGACCAGTGAATACAAAACCAACCCAATCCCCAGTACCATTCCGCCGGCAAAACCTCCGCCCGGAGCTTCATGGCCGTGAAAGATGATATACAGGCCATAAATCTGCATCACCGGCACCACATAACGGGAAACCACGTAAAGAAGTGTATTTTGCAAGCTGCTCCCCCTTTTTTGTGACCTCATTCACATATAAGTGTAAAAAAACAAAGCTCCCTCTTATACATAGTATTAAGAGGAAGCTTAATTTACCCATTATTTCATGAAGTTTATAGCAGTTTGATAGGGTGCAAACCAACGACTTGATGACTGGTCTTGTTGCTCCCCCTTGCTATAATCTATTCGTAATGCTTTAGAAAATCCCTGCAAACTTCATCAGGACAATTGTCCCGGTTCTAATAATTCGAAATAGTAACCAATTCGCTATTCTGCGCCCAGTCGCTGGACAAGCTTGGCCATATTGCGGCCTAGCCGCTGACAGGACGTCAGCGCCACTTCATCCTGGGTTACTCTTTTGACAAAACGCATCTTACCCTCTTCACAGGAGGCAAACTTAGTTCCCATGGCTCCTGTGTTCACAATCCCTTCATCTGCGCCTCTATCGGAGGACACCAGCATTCCCTGTCCCTGCATATAAGCATTGAGGATTGCCAGTGCCAGCTCCTGACCGCCGTTACGTAAGTCGGCATGCACCACCGCGCCGCCAACCTTGCCATCCAGCTCATTGGCCACCATATGCAGCGGGCGGCTGCGATCTATAAAATCCTTCATCCGCCCCGTTACATTGGAAAAATAGACGGGCGAACCAAAAACAATTCCGTCGGCTTCACGCATTTTTTCGTACAGCTTATCCATGTCATCATCCTTGATGCTACACTCCGGCTTAAACAGGCACTTATTACAGGATATGCACTCTTTGATCTCATAGTCCATCAGTTCAACCAATTCCGTTTCCACGCCTTGAGCCTCTGCTTCCGCCAATACAGTATTTAGCATCTCCGCAGTATTCTTACCCTTGCGGTGACTGCCATTAATCGCCAAGATCTTCATAATTATCCTCCCCTTCTCTCTAAAATAACCTATAATCTAACTTTTCTTTTTTATATCTCCGATAACCTTCTTTTAAACCGCTTTTTTTGGTTCTACGCCGCCTGATTGCTTTACGCACCAAAAGCATGACAACGGCCAGTGAACTGGACAACAGCCAAAAGCGGGGCGTGGTCAAAAGGGCTCTCTGCACAGAATCAGCAGCCAAAAGCGAAATTGTGCCCACCTCTTGCCCATCGGCAACAATTACCACCTCACCGATGTGGTCACCTTTGTTCACCGGTGCCTGTACCTCAGCGACTTTTATCTCCATATCAACCTCTTTGTTATTAACGGGCCGGGTTAACTCAAAACTATCGGCTGCCTGTAAGCTTACCGCATCACCAAAACGAACTTCCGTGGTATGCATTATATCACCCTGCACAACAGGCTGTACCATGGTGAAATTGTCAAAACCATAATCCAAAAGGGCCACCGTGTCATCCCACAGTTCATTGCCGCTGGCCTGCAGAACCACTGTTATCAGCTCCAGGCCATCCCGTTGTGCAGCACCCACAAAGGTGCGCCCCGCCGGCGTGGTGTAGCCGGTCTTAATACCCAGCATGCCCTCATAGGTTGAAAGCAGGGGGATGCGGTTAATCAGGTACGAATCCTCGCCTTCCGGCCAGACGATGGTGTGACGCTGCGTCGCCGCCAAATCACGAAAACGCTGATTTTGCATTGCATAGCGGGTGATCATGGCCATATCATAGGCGGTTGTCAGGTGGTTCTCATCGGGAAGACCGTGGGGGTTGGTAAAAGTACTGTTTATAGCTCCGGCCTGCCTGGCCTTCTGGTTCATCAATTGGGCGAAACTATCCACACTGCCGGACACCAGTTCCGCCGCCACCACAGAACCATCGTTGGCCGACCGCAGCATCAGAGCATACAACAAATCCTCCACGGTAAGTTCCTGACCCCGGCGCAGATACAGAGAAGATCCACGGGTTTTTTCCGCCAATTCACTGGCCACCGCCACCTCATCTTCTGCAGCGTTTTCCAAAAGCAAAATGGTGGTAAGGATTTTAGTGATGCTGGCCGGAAACATTTGCTGATGAGAATTCTTTTCCCAGAGCACTTCTCCGGTTCTGCTATTTATCAAAATGGCGGCGGTGGATTGCACCACCGGTTCCGCCATGGCTGTACCGGTATAAAACAGTAATACAACCACAGTTATAATTACCCGGAACTTAGCTGCCAACAAATCCACATCCTGTCATTTATTATCTAACACGGAAATAGGACCCGCCAGGTCCTATTGTTCGTGCCCTTCACTATCTTCTTTTTGCGGCAGGGATGTGAGCCCTTCCACATGTGAAATATCTTTGTCACAGTAAGGGCAAAGCCACTTAACCGACGGAGATTCCGCAGCAGAGTATGAGGCTTTTCCGCAGTACGTACAGATTTTATAGGGCATAAAAATCCCCCTGTCCCGTTTACTGCTACGTATTCGACATTATTGTTAAATATCCTCTTTTTGGCTGGAAAATTTTACTGCCGGTTGCGTTCATGGATAATACGCAGCCCCTCCAGGGTAAGCAGCGGGTTAATAATTTCCAATGCTTCAGATTCCCGGGCGATGAGTTCCGCCAGGCCGCCGGTGGCAATAACCTTGGGCCGGGTGGGAAATTCCGGAATCATTTTGCGTACTATTCCGTCCACCTGTCCTACAAAGCCGTAAATAATACCGGACTGCATACTGGTTATGGTATCGCGGCCGATAACCCGCTTGGGCACAGCCAATTCTACCCGAGGCAGTTTTGCCGCACGTTGAAAGAGTGCTTCAGTGGAGATGCTGATTCCCGGCGCAATGGCTCCACCCAGGTAATGGCCTTGCTCAGAGATGGCGTCAAAGGTGGTGGCTGTACCAAAATCTACGATGATTAGCGGCGCACCGTACAGCTCAATGGCTGCCACAGCGTTTACAATGCGATCCGCGCCTACTTCCCTGGGGTTTTCCACCGAGATGTTAAGGCCTGTTTTCATTCCGGGCCCCACAACCAGCGGTTCAAGGCCAAAATAACGATTAGCCATTTCCTGCAGAGAAAACATCAGTGGAGGCACCACGGAAGAAACAATCATTCCGGTAAGATCCCGGTCATCCACTCCCGCCTGCACAAAGAGATTTTTTAAAATTACCCCGTATTCGTCCCCGGTCTGCAACCGGTTTGTTGAGACCCGCCAGGATACTTTCAAATCCCTGCCCTGATATACTCCCAGTACTATGTTAGTATTGCCTACATCCACTGCCAGAAGCATGCGTTAAACCTCCTATTTGCCGTCATCAGGCCGCAGGGAAACATCACCGGCCCAAAAAGTTTTCACTCCCGATTCCGTCCGGACCAGAAGGGCTCCCTGCTCGTCGATATCCACCGCTGTACCGGACTCCCGGTGATCCGCCAACTGCACATCCACCCCTTTACCCAAGGTGACCGAATAGCGGCGCCAGCGCTTTAGTACATCTTCAAAACCAATTTGTTCCGCCTGCATATATTCCTGCTCCATATTGCGCAAAAATGCCTGAACCCAGGCGACCCTGCTAACGGCTTCACCTGATTGGGCCATTATAGATGTGGCAATCTGCTCCAGTTCACCGGCAAACCAATCTGCCGGTATATTGGCATTGATCCCCAAACCCAGCACGATATAGTTCAACTGCTCCATTTCCGCAGATACTTCCGTAAGAATCCCGGCAAGCTTCTTACCGTTTATCATTAAGTCGTTTGGCCATTTAATCCCCGGCGTGACCGCTGAAACTGCTGCTGTGGCCTCGGTGGCGGCTACTGCAGCCATCAACGTTAACAGTTGCGCTTTATACGGCGGAAGTTTGGGGCGAAGAATCAGAGACAGCCAAATCCCGCCGCAGGGCGAATTCCAGGCCCGTCCCAGCCTGCCGCGTCCGGCAGACTGCGCCTCCGCCAACACCACGGTGCCTTCCGCTTCTCCCGCCCTGGCCAACTCCCGGGCCGCCCGGTTGGTGGAATCAACTTCACGGTAATGATAGACTTTCTTGCCCATCACTGCAGTTTTCAGGCCATCCTGTATCTCCAGCGGCAATAGCAAATCGGGCACCGCCACCAGGCGGTAACCCAGCCGTGGAGCAGACTCTATTTCGTAGCCTTCCTCGCGCAGACCGCCAATATGCTTCCACACCGCAGTCCGGCTGACTTGCATCCTGTTACTTAACTCCTCACCGGACACATACGCACCGGAGTGTTCTTTTAAAATCGCCAATAACGTCTCTTTCATTTTCCCTCCGGGACAAGGGGACAGGTCAACTGTCCCATTTTTTTAAACGCAGGTAACCATATAAAACAGAAATGTGGGACAAGGAACCTGTCCCCCTGTCCCATTTTTCATTGTAAGGATTGTATGAGCCTTTGTCAACAAAACTAGCCTTCGTTCAGCAGTTTTTTTAGTTTGTCCGCCAGCTTTGGCAGGCCCACCGGCTGGATGTGCAGGCTTTTAATGACCTGCCGGTACTGTTTTACGGTCCCCATCAGAATCACATCACTTTTACTCTGGCGGCAGTTTACCACACCGGCGTGGACCGCCGCATCCCCGCCTTTGGATAACATCTCCTGCTTGAGAATGTTGGCGGCGGTGGCAGAAACCCCCGTCACTTTAATTACACGGAACACCGCTTTGGGCGCCATAATGTTCACACTTACCGGGCTGGCACCTACACTGGCAATGGCTTCTTTGGCCTGAGCCAGATTTTCAATTTGCATCAGTTCAACTTCCATTTACAGTCCTCCTACCGGGGTAATGCTGTTAATTTCCTGCCGGTATAAAAAAACCTCTCTTCTCTTAGGATGGCAGAGTCGCCACACCTGAGAGAAAAGAGGCCTCTACTCTGTGAGTGCGGCAGTGGATGCGGTGACATATCGCAGGATAAACCTTTCGTCTAAGGGCAACTTCCCATCCCTTAGCACTTAACGCATGCCACCTACTCTGCAAAGTTGTCCGGGCCCGTAAACGGGCCCGGGACATTCAAAGTAGTTAAAACCGCTTATCTTCGGTTTTATTTTTTTAGAATAAACCTTCTACTTTACCGGTTTCGGTGTCCACATCAATGCGGCGGTATGCCGGGTTAGCAGCAGTACCGGGCATCAGAGAGATGGCACCGGCCACGGGGACCACAAAGCCTGCGCCCTGATAGGTCAGGATGTCGCGGATGCGCAGCTTCCAGCCACCGGGAACGCCTTTTAGCATGGGATTGTCGGTGAGGGACAGATGGGTCTTAACCATGCAGGTACCCAGCTTCTGGATTTCGGGATCTTTTTCCATACGCACAGCCTTCTCCATAGCTTCCGGAGTATACTCTACGCCGTCAGCACCGTAAACTTCCTTGGCGATGAGCTCAATGCGCTCACGCAGCGGAGTTTCCAGCTCATAGAGGTACTTAAAGTCGTTAGGCTCGTTGCAGGCTTCGATAACGGCGTCGGCAAACTCCAGGGCGCCTTCTCCGCCATACTGCCAGTGCTTGGAAAGAGCAACACGGGCACCGGCATCTTCAGCCAGACGACGAACGGCTTTAATTTCGTTGTCGGTATCGGTATGGAATGCGTTAATGCAAACAACGGGGTTGATACCCGCTTTCTTAACGGTGTTAATGTGATGAATGAGGTTTTCACAACCTTTTTCCACCCACTCAACATGCTCTTTGCTGTAGGCCGGATCAAGAGGCTGGCCGGGCATGGGTAGCGGAGCACCACCGTGGGCTTTCAGAGCACGGATGGTTGCCACAACAACGGCGCAGTTCGGGGTCAGGCCGGACATGCGGCACTTCAGGTTCCAGAACTTCTCGAAGCCGATGTCGGCGGCGAAACCGGACTCGGTCACAACATAGTCACCCAGCTTCAATGCTACGCGGTCAGCGATAATGGAGGACTGACCGATGGCAATGTTGGCGAAGGGACCGGCATGAACGAAGGTAGGTTGTCCTTCCAGAGTTTGCATCAGGTTCGGGTTCAGCGCTTCTACCATCCAGGCAGTCATGGCGCCGTCAACTTCCAGGTCACCGGTGGTAACCGGGTTACCCCTCTTGTCGTAGGCTACAACAATTTTGCCCATGCGCTCGCGCATATCTTTTAAGTCTTTGGCAACGGAAAGAATCGCCATAACTTCAGAGGATACGGCAATGGCAAAACCGGAGCTCATCATAAAGCCGTCGCGACGTCCGCCGAGGCCGATGATGATGTTGCGCAGAGCCTGGGCGCAGAAGTCAATGATCCACTTCATTTCTACGTTGCGGGGATCAATGTTTAAGCGCTTCAGGTTGCCTCTTTCCAGAAAAGCATCAGTGGAGTTAAACTCGTGCTGCAGACGGGATGTCAACGCAACCATACCCAGGTTATGAGCATTCATGATGGCGTTGATGTCACCGGTCAGGCCCAGGGAGAACGGAGTCAGGGGAATGCACTGTGACAGGCCGCCGCCTGCTGCAGAACCCTTAACGTTCATTGTGGGGCCGCCGGATGGCTGCCGGATGGTGGCGATAACGTTCTTACCACGCTTACCCAGACCCTGTGTCAGGCCCATGGTGGAAGTAGACTTCCCTTCACCCAGGGGAGTCGGGGTGATGGCGGTCACATCTATGTATTTGCCATCAGGACGATCCTTTAAACGATCTAAAACTTTAGCAAAGTCAACCTTTGCTACGTAATGGCCATAAGGCAGGAGTTCCTTCTCCTCCAGCCCCAGCTCGTCCCGAAGTTGATAGACCGTTTTCATTCTCGACTCTGCCTCTTCGGCGATTTCCCAGTCCGCGTGCTTGGTGGGGTCAAGTACCATTAATTATTCCCTCCCATATAGAATTCTGTTTTTTTGATACCTTTCAATTAATTTCTACGCACCCCAAGATTCTCCTGCTTAATTTCTGAATTTTTTCGCATGTTGTCCAAGTGCCAATGTTCTACAATCTTCTCAGGATGCTTACCTGTATATTGTGCCCCGGTTAAAACGGGTTATGTTTTTCCACATAAAAATACCTGCCGGAATAGGCAGGTATTTATTTACTCAGACTTATTTGTTTCAGAATCTATTTTCTTTTCATTGATCATCACGGAAACGGAATCACTCTTTGCCGTTACCGACCGTCCGGGCTGGGACTGGACAGTGTCCTGACCTGCATTTTCAGCATCAGCCTGCTCAGCCTGCCGTTTGCTTTTAACCTCTGACAAGTCCTTACCCTCTATAAGGGCGGCAATTTCCACAGCATCCAGTGTTTCCTGATCCATCAAAGCTTCAGCAATACGGTTTAGCTTATCCCGGTTATTAGTGATTATTTCTTCCGCGTGTTTATAGCTGGCATCAATGGTGGCGCGAATTTCCATATCGATGGCACGGGCAATATCTTCAGAAAAGTCACGATCCCGGGTCAAATCCCGTCCCAAAAACACCTGTTCCTGCTGCCGACGGCCTAATGTTATGGGGCCAAGCTCATCGCTCATGCCGTACTCCATAATCATCTGCCTCACAATGGAAGTGGCTCGCTCCAAATCGTTTTGTGCTCCGGTGGAAATCTCATCCAGCACAATCTTTTCCGCCACCCGTCCTCCCAGCAAAGTGGTGATGCGGGAGACCAACTCTGACTTAGTCATATAGTAGCGGTCCTGTTCCGGGAGCATCAGTGTATAGCCGCCGGAGCGTCCCCGGGGAATAATAGACACTTTGTGCACCGGATCCGTATTGGGGAGAATATAACCTACCAACGCATGGCCCGCTTCATGATAAGCCACGATTTTTTTCTCAAAATCGCTGATGACCCGGCTTTTTTTCTCCGTACCGGCCACAACCCTCTCAATAGCTTCTTCCAGCTCCGACATGCTAATCAGTTTTTTACTGCGGCGGCCGGCCAAAAGAGCCCCTTCGTTAATTACGTTTTCCAGGTCCGCTCCGCTAAAACCGGGCGAACGCCGGGCAATCACGCTCAAATCAACATCGGGCTGCAGCGGCTTGTTGCGTGCATGAACACCGAGAATCTCTTCCCTGCCCCGCACATCAGGAAGCGTCACCGTAACCTGACGGTCAAAACGTCCCGGCCTCAAAAGCGCCGGGTCCAGAATATCGGGACGGTTTGTAGCGGCAATAATGATAATTCCTTCGTTGGCATCAAAGCCGTCCATCTCCACCAGCAATTGGTTTAGAGTTTGTTCCCGCTCATCATGGCCACCGCCAAGCCCGGCACCACGCTGACGGCCCACGGCGTCAATCTCATCAATAAAGATAATGCAAGGTGCACTTTTCTTGGCGTTTTCAAACAGGTCACGCACACGGGAAGCACCCACACCCACAAACATTTCCACAAAGTCGGAACCGGAAATACTGAAAAACGGTACCCCGGCCTCACCGGCCACAGCCCGGGCAATAAGAGTCTTACCGGTGCCCGGAGGGCCCACAAGCAGTACACCTTTAGGTATTCTTGCACCCAACTCAATAAACTTCCGCGGCTCTTTAAGAAACTCTACTATTTCCACAAGCTCGGCTTTTTCCTCATCTGCTCCGGCTACATCGTTAAAGGTAACGCTTTTCCGGGAGCCGTCATGCAAGCGGGCCTTGGACTTACCGAAGTTCATTACCCGGTTGCCGCCGCCCTGGCTTTGCTGCATAAAGAGAAAAAAGATCACCATGATGATAACCAGTGGAATCATGAAAGTGGCCAGACTGGCCCACCAAGCCGGCTCAGCCGGAGCTCTCCCGGTCACCTCAATCCCCTTGCCTTCCAAACGCTCAAAGAGCTGATCTCCTTCTAGGTTAAAGGACTGAAACTCGGTCCCATCGCGCAACTCTCCGGTAATTTCTCTGCCTTCTATCTCTACCCTTTCAACCTGTTCAGCCTCTACCAGTTCAATAAAACGTGTATAGGTCAGCTCCTCAGGTCCCTCAGGTGCTGCACTGAGATACTGAATAATTACTACCGCGATTAATAGAATCAGCAGGTAAAAAGTCGCCTGCCTGACAAATCTATTCAAGTTAAATTGCCCCCTCTCTAAAGGCCCAAAATCTCCCGTCAAGTCATTGTAACATATATTAACTGAAGCGACAAGATTTCATACAGCTACAATAAATTTCTTTAAGGTTTCTTTAAGAAAGGTACGCTTATTCAGTTCCCTCGACGCGTGCGTTTCAATGCTGGTTACCTTAGCAGCTTCGCAAACTGCGAAGCGTTATAATTTCCAGCATAAGAAAGCACAAGCATGCGTGCCTCTAGGCACGCATGCTTGCTGGATACAAATTATCGGACTTGAATCTTGCCGCCGGCTGAAGCCATCTCCGTTACAGGAATATCGGCTATGTCGATTCCCAGCTCTTTGGCTCCCTGCGGTGTTATGTTGCGGTATAACAGTCGCACCTTGATGTCCACGGTACCCGGGCGTGACAGGCCGGGAATCTCAATGAATTCATCTACATACTTCTGAGGAGGGATCCGGTTATCGCTTAGCACCCGGGCCGCCTCCCAGAGATTATCGGTTTCGTTGCCAGCCGCATCGGCAAACGTTGTCCCAAAAACGATACTGTCCTCGGGAATGGTTCCGTCACTGCCGGTAACTCCACTTTGAAAAACAACGCTTCCCTGCTCATCGGTGACCACCATCTCCACCCACATATCATTAAACACAGACAGGCCGGTGGGCAAATAATGACCGGCTCCGTCGTTACGGATGCGAATGTTGACTCGCGCCGGCTGATAAGGTGTAAGACCGTCGGGCAAGCCTAAAAAAATCACCGCCGCAGACTGCAGAGTTTCTTCGGCCAGGGCGGCATGATCTTCAAAGCCGGCCTGTTTAGAGCCAAACACATTGGTTCCCGGCATATAGTGGGTGGAAATATGGTCCCGCACCTTGGGGGCGCCGGTGGCCGCCACTCCCGGATTTGGCTTCTCTACTCCCGGCCCCGGGGTCATGTGGCAGTCCTGACACTGAATCCGGCGGGAGCCATATGGACCGGCTTTCCATTCGCTGTACGTTGATGATAACACCAGGCCGTTTTCCGGATGTATTATCTCATGGCAGGCGCCACAATATTCAGCCTGAGAATAGATTCTCTTATATTCGCTTTCATGCATGGCCGACTGCAGAGCATCGTCAAAGGGGCCATACTTAACCTTCCCCGGGGAAACACGGAAACCGGCATTTCCCACCTGGGGAACCTCGGTTATGGCATGGCATAAATCGCAGCTGACTCCCTGCTGGGCTACCGCATCTGTTCCTTCACCGTCAATGGGCGGAATTTGCTCTGTCAGCCAACCTATTGGGGCATGGCAGCTGACGCAGAATTCATCGGCAGCTCCCTGCGATTCATTGCTTACCCTGGCTAACTGTTGCCTATAAAGCGGATTTATAAAAGACCGGGCATGGGCCGAGCCCTGCCACTGCTGATAAATTTCGATATGACAGTACTGGCACTGTCCTGCCGAAGAAAATGCCGACGAATCCACCGTTTGCCTGGGCAAAGATTCGGGATTTTCCGTGGCCACAGTCTCCTCGCTCCCACAACCTGTCAGCAGAAGAATACTCAACATTGCACAAAAAGATAAAACCCATGTCGCCCTGTTCATTGCAGTCACAGTCCCCTGTCCTTGAAATTTTATCTGAAACCAGCCGGTACATTTGTAACAAAAGAGCAGTCTTTTGCCACTAATTATCCTTACCAGACATAGTTTCGCCACATTTGTGCTAATTCCTGCAATTCAATACCCTTTCAATTTCAGGATCTGAGCCCAAGATGGCGCAAAAAACCGCCCGGAAGGGCGGCTTATCGGCTTGCTCTTTATTGTTGTTGCTCCAAGACCTGTATAGCGTCTCCCGGTGACACACGGCCTCCTGCCAGCACGCGGACAAAGATTCCTTCTCTGGGCATGACGCAGTCTCCCGCCTGATAATAAATTGCGCAGCGGTCATGACACACTTTGCCGATCTGGGTGACCTCCACCAAGACGTCTTCCCCGATGTTTAGCCTGGTTCCCACCGGAAGGGCTGTCAGCTCTATTCCCTCGGTGGTCAGGTTCTCGGCAAAATCGCCGGCTTTGACATCCAGGCCCATTTTCTGCATTTTTTCAATGCTTTCTTTAGCCAGCAGGCTAACCTGGCGGTGCCAGTCTCCGGCATGGGCATCTCCTTTTATTCCATGCTCCACTGCCAGAAATACTTCATCCACATTGGTTTTACGCATACCTTTTTTTTCACTGACCGAGACGGCTGCAATCTTTGCCATATCCATCCTCCTGTTATCCGCCAATCTCTACCATGCCCTGCGGCCCACAGGCAGATCCCTGGGACGCCGGACTGACATCGGAGTTGGCAGGCTTGTTCTGCGCTGCGCTTTGGTAATAAGGGCCCAAATCTGCATTTGCTGCCAGGGCGGGCTGCAAATCAATTTCGTTTGCGGAAAACAGGCAGGGTTTCAGCTTGCCGTCGCTGGTGAGTCGCAAACGGTTGCAGTTGGCACAAAAATGCTGGCTAACCGGTGTAATGAAGCCCAATAGCCCCACAGCATCCGGAAAACGGAAATTTCTTGCCGGGCCGTTAAGATCCTCTTCGGGAACCGCTTCCATTGGCAGCACACCATTGCACAGCTCCATGATTTCCGACGAAGGCAAATAGTGCCTCCTCCAGACATCATCCTGGCCTAGCATGGGCATATACTCAATAAACCGAACATGAATATCCCTGTCCAGTGTTAATTTCGCAAAATTTTCCACCTCATGGTGGTTTAAGTCTTTCATAACCACCATGTTAATTTTCACCGGTGTAAGTCCGGCATCAAAGGCGGCGTCAATTCCATCCAGCGTGGCCTGCAGCTGCCCGCCGCAGGTTATCTGTTCAAAGTTATGGCCATCCAGCGAATCCAGAGAAATGTTGACCCGTTTCAGGCCGGCCGCAGCCAAGGGCTCAGCCAGGTCCTTAAGCAGGGTTCCGTTGGTGGTCAGGCTTAAGTCTTCGATACCTTCTATTTGGGCAATATCGTGTACCAGTCCTACAATATCCCTGCGAACCAGCGGCTCTCCCCCGGTAAGCCGGACTTTTTTAATACCCGCCTTGGCTGCAGCGGTTACAGCCCGCACAATATGCTCACGGCTCAACTGCCCGCGTAAACTGCGCGGTTTGCAGGATTCTCCGGGAGAACAATAAAAACAACGCAAATTGCAGCTGTCCACCACTGAAACCCGCAAATATTCCAGCTTCCTGCCCAATGGATCCAGCAATGTGGCCATCTTTTTTCCTCCGTTCTTCAGGACTTAATGCCCAGTTCCTCGATTTTCCGATACAGTGTGGTTCTGCCGATTCCCAGCAGTCTGGCAGCAGGGGCAATTTTACCGTTAGTTTCGGCCAAAGCCTGCATAATGGCTTTTTTGGTCTGCTGCTCCAACAGTGTTTCACCGCAGGAGACTGCGCTGACGTTTTTGGCAATTTCAGCAGGCAGGTCATCGGTGGTCAGATATGAATGCTCCGCCATGGCCACCATGCTCTCCATACAGTTTTCCAACTCCCGGATATTGCCGGGCCAGTGGTAATTAAGCAATGCCTCATAAACTTCATCGGTGACCCCCATTGGTTCCCTGCCGGAGGCCCGGCATATTTTTTTAACAAAATAGGGAACAAGGTCGTAGATATCATCGAGCCTCCGGCTCAGCGGCGGCACATCAATGGTCACCACTTTAAGGCGATAGTATAAATCCAGGCGAAAATCCCCCTGCTCAATCCTGGTGGACAGGTCGCGGTTGGTAGCCGCCACAACCCGCACATCTACCGGACGGGGCCGACTGTCTCCGATGCGTACCACTTCCCGCTCCTGCAGCACCCGCAAAAGCGAGGCCTGTACATTGGAGGGCATATCACCTATCTCATCCAGGAATACCGTTCCCCCCTGGGCCACTTCGAACTTCCCGGGGGCGCCGCCCTTTTTGGCGCCGGTAAATGCACCGTCGGCATAACCAAATAATTCACTTTCAATAAGAGTGGCGGGAATGGCCGCACAGTTTATGGCCACAAAGGGCTTATTATGCCGCGGGCTTTGCTGATGGAGATAGCGAGCCACAATCTCTTTGCCCGTACCGCTTTCCCCCTGTATTAATACGGTGGAAGAGGTCTGCGCCGCCTTATCTGCCCGGCTGAACACGCTTTGCGTAGCCTGGCTGCGGCCAACCCACATGGTTTCCTGACTTCTTTCTTCCCGGGGGGCGGGGCTAAGTACGCCAATGGCACCCATGGGTGCCCCCTGCTCATCAGTTACCTTAACCAGACGTGAAGTCAGGTTATCGCTTTCTGAGGATTGCATATAAAGGGACTTGCCGTTAAAGGACCAGCGCCGGTTATCAAACACATCGGCAGCCAGGTGCCCCACCAGCTCTTCCCGTTTACGGCCCAGCAGCTTTGCACCTTCCCGGTTTATTTCGGTAATAATGCCGCGACTGTCAATGGCGATAAAGCCATCGCGCATCATTTCACCGGCTTTCTCAATTCCCTGCCTGGCAAAATGAAAATCACGCTGCAGTTCAGTGAGATGAAGGCTCTGTTCAATGAGTTTGGCGCCCATTAACACCACTTCCGCCAGGCGCTCCATACCACGCTCAATCCCCGCTTCACCGGAAACGTCCAAAACGCCCACCACGTCACCATCGGCATTACAGATTGGTGCGGCCCAGCAATTCAGCACATGGTTTTGCTCCACATAGTGTTCCCAACCCAATACTTGCAGCGGAACTTTTTCCACCAGAACAGTACCGATGGCGTTGGTTCCCCGCACAGCCTCACTCCAGTTGGCGCCGGGGGACAGGTGAACCTGCTGGGCTTTGTTGATAAAGGGAGGGTCGCCCAGGGAATCCAGAATATATCCCTGGTCATCACACAACATCACTATATTGTTGGAGCCTTCCAAAAAGCGGTACAGATAGGGCAACACCGGCTTCCCGGCCCGTACCAGGTCTTCGTGTTCCAGACAACGTTCATTTAATAGCGCTGCCGGCAATATTTCATCATTATATACTCGTTTATGGCTGAGCTCGCGTTGTTTGCTGCGCTGCCAGGAGCGGTATATCACGGGAGAAACTTCTTGTGGACTGGCTTCCCCGGCCACAAAGCGCTGCCAAACTCTGCTCATAGCTGTAACTCCTCCAGTTCCATGTCCAGTAAATTAAGATAAAGAACCCTGCGGCGTAAAGTCTCACCCTGGCCAAGCAGAACCTTACATACTTCCGCCACCTGCAGACTGGCAATTACTGCCGGCGTAAACGAAGGGTTGCCGTATATTTTTTCCATGCCCTTATCCTCAGTGCAGGAGCGATACAATTTTTCAACAACGGCATCTCCGGGATATTGGGTAGCTACCTGCCCGTACCAGCCACATATTGCCCCGTGTACAAACGGTAGCTTTAACTCATTACAAATATCGGCTAACGTCAGGCGGGCTCCCACACTGTCCAGAGCATCAACAGCTACCTGGACGCCCTCCAGTATAACAGGCCCGTTTTCAGTGGCAAAAGCCTCGCTGAAAGCGGTGAATTTCACTGCCGGATTTATTTTTGCCACGCGCTCTGCTGCTGCATCCACCTTTAGGCGCCCTATTTCGTCGGGGCAGGAAAGAAGCTGGCGGTTTAGATTGTGTTCTTCAAACACATCGAAATCCACCGCCACAATATCTCCTACGCCCAGGCGCGCTAATTCCTCAAGAATATAGCCGCCCAGGCCGCCGCAGCCGATCACAGCCACCCGGCTTTTAAAAAGCTTGTATTGCTGCTCCACGGAGAGGGTTTTGCCGTTACGCTGATAGCGTGCTGGCAATATACCGGCCGCCAGCGCTGCTTCCTCCACCTGATGCAGTGTCAGGCCAAAGCGTTCTGCCGACTCTTCCTGCGCTCCCCATGGGAGCAGACCGTCAGGGGCATGACTGGTCAAAAAACCCTGCAGTTGGTGCACATCAACCGCCCCCCACCGGCGGGAAAAGAGCTAGGGTATCGCCGTCCTGCAACACATGCTTAACATCTAACAGGATACCGTTTACCATGGTGATGGCCAGCTCTTCTTCAGGAATCTCCAAATCTTCCGCCACCTGCAGCACCGTGGTTCCCTCCGGGTACTCCCGGATATCCACTTTAAAACGGTTATTACGCAAGGTAGCAAAAAGCTTTACAGTAATCTGCACCATCATCACCTCTTAAGAACATATTACCATACCCGGGAATGGCAAACAATCGCCACATGCTGGCATTGCAGCCAACAACGAGGATATGGCATAAGTTTGGAAAAAGAGGACTTTTCCTAAACGGAAAAGCCCTCCTGTGGCTTTAAGCTTAGAGCCCAAGCGCTTTCTTCTTATCTTCGGTGGGAACCCCGTCGGCGCCCCAGCCGCGAACTTCATAATACTTGGGCAGCAGCTGATCCAGAGGGAAAACCTTACCTTTGGTAGCACCTTCAGGCAAAGAATCTTCCAGGAAACGCTTCGGCAGCGTATCATCCGCGGCAGTGTATCCTTCAGCCAGATTGAAGAGACGCTCTACATTATTGCAGCGGTCTCCTGCTTCCAGGACACTTTCAGCAGTATACTCAAACCCTGTAGCATAGGTCAGAAGATCTGCGTAGTCCTGTGCACCCAGGGCAAAGGAAGTAAACAGGCAGAGACCAGAGCTGTCAATGGCAGCAGTGAGGTCCTGGAAAATTTTCACCCATTCAGCTTTTCCTTCCAGGGAGAAACGGTCCAAAGCTTCCGGCAGACCCAGAATCTCCGGGGAAACCATGTAGCCACGGACGTGACAACCACCACGGTTTGCAGTAGCATAGTTCAGACCATGTCCCATCAGACCACGGGGGTCATAGGCAGGCAGTTCAAGCTTCTTAACCGCCATGGAAACTTCGGGAGCGCCGTACGATTCGGTCAGGCGGGCAGAACCCATGGCCAGCTTGGCACCGAAACCATCTTTGTCGCTCATACGCTTTACCCATTCGATAACAGCTTCACTGTTACCCCACTTGAGATCGGGGCCACCGGCCAGCTCTTCTTCTTTTACCAGGCCGCGCTGGTAAAGCTCCATGGCTGCCGCAATGGTGGCTCCGGCGGAAATGGTGTCTACACCCACTTCGTTACAGGCGTTGTTGGCTTTAATGATTGATTTCAGGTCTCCAACACCGCAGTCACTGCCAAAAGCCCAAACTGTTTCGTATTCCGGGCCGCCACCTTGTTCACCGTCAACTTCACAATAACGGCCGCAGGCGATGGGGCAGCGGAAACAGGGATCCTTTTTAATCATATACTTCTCGGCAATAGCCTCACCGGAAATTTCATCAGCCTGGGCAAAAGTTCCATACTGGAAGTTATTGGTGGGAAAAATGCCGGCTTCGTTGATAATATTAACCAGGATGGCTGTACCATATGCGGGCAGCCCTTCACCGGTTACACCATTGGCTTTAATTTTGGCCATGGCATCTTTTATGGTAGCCTTGAACTTTTCAGGCTCGGCTACTTCTACTTTACCGCTGCCGCGGACAACGATGGCTTTCAGGTTCTTGGAACCCATCACAGCACCAACACCGGAACGACCGGCAGCACGCGAGCGGTCATTCATGATACAGGCAATACGGGAAAGCTGCTCACCGGCGGTGCCAATGTTGGCTACCCGTGCTTTGGCATCGCCAAATTCTTCCAGCAGCATATCGGTGGTTTCATTGGTGTTTTTGCCCCAGACATGGTCGGCAGGCTTAACTTCAACGACATCGTCCTTAATGCTGATGTATACCGGTGCATCTGCTTTACCTTCCACAATCAGCATGTCATACCCGGCAAACTTTAACTCAGCGCCCCAGAAACCGCCGGAGTTAGAAGATGCGATAACGTCATTTAGCGGAGACTTGGTGACCACCATATAACGGCCGCCGGTGGGAGCGGCGGTACCGCTCAACGGCCCGGTGATAAAGAACAGCTTGTTCTCTTCAGACAGCGCATCGATACCGACGGGGATTTCATCCGCCAGCATTTTGCCGCCCAGACCCCTGCCGCCGATAAAAGCTTTTGCTTGTTCGTTAGACAGTTCTTCTTTTTTAACTTCCCCGGTTGTGAGGTTAACCCTCAAAATTTTACCCAATACAGAACCCATGAAACAATTCCTCCTGTCTCTCATTGGTTTATGGTAATCTCTCTATATTATTATGCAAGATGCGTACCATGACTGTCAATGTGATAAGAATAACTTTTAGGGAATTTGGGAAAAGGCACGCTGTTTTAGTGAAAGAAAATCCAGATAAGGGCCAAGGCCCTCATCTGGATTTGGTAAGCCTTTAGCTTACATGGAGTTTTTGAAGATGCCGATTACGTCTTCCAACTTAGCGGTTACAGGGTTTGTGAAGCTGCAGGCATCCTGCATGGCATTCTTGGCCATAACTTCGAAATCTTTCTCCTGAACGTTAAGATCGGTTAAACCGGCAGGAATGGCAATATCAGAGGAAAGCTGCTGAATTGCAGTCAAAGCTTTTTCAGCGGCTTCGCGAACCGACAGGCCGTCTACGTTTTCACCCATAGCTACCGCAATATCTACGAAGCGCTGCGGGTTGGCAATCAGGTTGAAGCGCTGTACGTGTGGCAGCAGGATGGCGTTGCAGACACCGTGGGGCAGGTCATAGAAGCCGCCCAGCTGGTGAGCCATGGCATGTACGTAGCCCAGGCTGGCGTTGTTAAAGGCCATACCTCCAAGGAGCTGAGCGTAAGTCATGGCGTCACGCGCTTCCATGTTGTCACCGTAAGCAACGGCACTGCGCAGATACTTGGAAATCAACTCAATGGCCTTAAGAGCACAGGCATCGGTGATGGGTGTGGCAATGGTGGACACATAAGCTTCCACAGCATGGGTCAGAGCGTCCATACCGGTGGCTGCGGTGAGGCCGCGAGGCATTTTAGCCATGATTTCCGGGTCGTTTATAGATACCTGAGGAGTAACTCTCCAGTCAACGATAGCCATTTTAACCTTGGTATCAGTGTTGGTGATGATGCAGAAACGTGTCATTTCAGAAGCTGTACCGGAAGTGGTGTTAACAGCAATCATGGGGGGCATGGGCTTGGTGGACTTGTCTACACCGGCGAAGTCGCGAATGTTGCCGCCGTTGCCTACAACCAGGCCAATACCTTTGGCGCAGTCATGGGAGCTGCCGCCGCCCAGAGAGATAATCATGTCACACTTTTCATCTTTATAAACCTTTTCTCCGTCATGAACGTTGGTATCGGTGGGGTTGGGGATGGCACCGTCATAAATCACGGTTTCAATACCGGCATCTTTTACGTATCCGGCAATCTGGTCGGCCAGACCCAGCTTGTTCAGGTCTTTGTCGGTTACAATAAGAGCCTTTTTGGCACCCAGAATTTTAGCACGTTCTCCAACCTCTTTAACACAACCGGCACCCATCAGGTTAACAGTCGGCATAAAAAAAGCATACGTCATAATTTACTCCTCCTTGTTTTTTAAGTTCATTGTTTGGGAATCCACAGACTTACAAACTAATGCTTTTAATCCCTCCTCATTGCTGGCAGCTCTGCTTTCATTAGCGTAAAAGCAATGCCATTTGTTCTTGTTGGCGTTGGTATCAATACTATGAAGCAAGGACCGTGCCATTTTCCAAATAGTGAAAACATTAACTACTAAATGGGATTTTTATTGCTCTTAGCATACTCTGGAAATCAATATTTAACCGCTTTTAGAACAGAATTCTGTCCCGGCGTGGCGATGGCGCCAGACATTCTGACCCGTTTTGGTACACTATGGAACACTTTAGTCCCAATTCGGCACACTTTAATTTTCCCTGTATCCAAAATCAATATCCATAAAAAAGCACTTCATATTCAGTTCCATTAACGCGTGCTTTTGATACCGGTTTCCTAAGCAGCTTCGCAGACTGAGAGTTATAATTTCTTACCGGTATAAAAAAAAGGAAAAACAGCCCTGTCTGGCAGGGCTGCTTCCAAAATTTGCTGTCTCCACCGCTCTTGCAGCTGCGGTCGGTTAACGTTGTAAAAACTTTTTTTCAATTAAATTCACCACTGCGATATAATCGTCGGTGGCAAAAACCGGCACACCCAAATCGGGGCTCACATCGCTGACAATGGCCAACAGATTGTCGGTTTCCGAGCACAGCGGCTCTTTGTGCACCGAAGAGCGGAAAATTTCTATTTTTGGCTTGGGGTTACCCTTGTACCCTTCGGAAATTATGATATCCACACCACGGATTTTGTCAATTACTTCGTCCATGGTAAGCTCTTGTACCACTTTCTCAATCATGGCCACTTTCTGAGGGGAGGAAATAACCACCGTATCCGCTCCGGCCTGGGAGTGTTTCCACGTATCCTTACCGGGTTTGTCGATATCAAAGCCGTGAACATCATGTTTGATGGTAGCCACTTTGTAGCCACGCCGCTTTAACTCCGGCAGCAGGCCGCAAATAAACCTGGTTTTGCCGCTGTTGGATTTTCCCACGACTGAAACAACCGGTATACTCACCGTTTACCCCCCTCATCTAAATTATCATTGCCGGCAATAAGGGCCCGGGCTTTCTCGTAATCTTCCGGCGCATTTACATTGAAAAAGGAAATGCGCCCGGGGTCAAGGGACTGCAGACTGCTTACATCCACCTCCCGGACCCGCACAGAGGGGAAAAAGTCAGCTACTTTATAATGTCCTTTGTTTAACATATCTTCAATATGCGGAAGGCAGTTTTTGTGGTAGATGGCACATAGCGGCTGGAAATGCGGCCCGTCCCGGAAAATCACCACGTCCTCGTCACTGCCCCGGGAACAAAGATACAGCAGCACGTCCCTGCTTATAAAAGGCATATCCCCGGCAACTGCCAGCACATAGTCATGGCAGGCCATGCTGAGCCCGGCATGAATGCCGGCCAGGGAATTTTTTTCCGGCCTGCGGATTAAATCCTCGGTGACACGAACGGCAAAGCCACTGAAACTCTGGGGCCTGTCGGTTACCAGGATACACTCGGCAAAAAGGCCCTGCAATGTGTCCAGCACATGACTAATTAACGGCTTACCGCCCAGCGGCAAAAACAGCTTATCCCGCCCCATGCGGGAGCTTTTTCCACCCGCCAGAATCACCGCCGACATCTTAGCCGGGTTCATCTTCAACTTCCTTTACCGCCTTGCCTGTCCTCTTGCCTTAGCCATTCCTTAATTTCTTCCTTCTGCGGCACACGGCCACAGACCTTTACAGAGCCGTTAACAATCAGCGCCGGCACACCGTCAACGCTGCAGGCGGCTATTTCTCCCGCCTCCGTTATCCTAACCACCTCGGCGGCCAGATCCAGCTCTGCCAGGGCGTTAATCACATTGGACTCCAGCGCCTGGCAGTTGTAACACCCGGCCCCAAGAATTTTAACTTCCAAAATATAGTCCCTCCCCACTTCCGGCAAAATAGTTCCCGTTAATTATATCCAGCGCGCAATTCATGACAACACGGCAAGGGACATTACTTCTTTACGGGAAACAACATCACCGGACGCGAACTGTGCCGCGCCACGTTTTCGGCGGTACTGCCCAAGAGCAGTTCCGTTACATTTCCCGCTCCCCTGGTGGGCATCATCACCAGAGTAACTGCGTCCTCTTCGGCAATTTGTGCCAGATATTTGGACGGAATACCGGTCCGAATACGAATCTCCGTCTCTACGCCCGCATCAGCCAGATTCAGGCGCAGTGCCGCCAGCCGGTCCTGGGCTTCATTCTTCATTTTCTCCACCACTTTTTTACTGCTGCCCTGATCCACAATATGGGCCAGCACCGCTTCATCAACCCAGGGAGCAAGCTTATCCCGCACCAACTCGTAAATGCGCAGCGAATCTTCGGAGAAATCCAGTGGCAACAGAACCCGCCGGAATTTCCTGGTGCAGACCGCGGCACACTCCTGTTCATCTTCCAGCATTTTAAACTTCTCCACCAGCACCGGTTTGTCACAAATGCGTATCAGGTCACGGGCAGTGCTGCCCAGGAAAAATTCCCGGATGCGGTTTTCCCCTTTGGCACCCAATAAAACCAAGTCAACATCTTCTTCCTCCGCCACATCCCTGATTTCCTGCGCTGCCGGGCCGGTGCGCACCAGCGAACGGACCTCGAATCCCAAATCTTTTAGCTCTGCCAGATGTTGGTCCAGTTTTTCCTTGGCATGGTCGCTTAACCGGCCGCCGGTCAACGGTGCCACATGAACGGCCACCAACTCTTTTGCTCCCAACTCCCGAAGTTCACCGGCACAATTCCAAAGCTGCTCCGCGCACTGGGAAAAATCTGTGGCCAACAATATCTTCTTAAACAACATATCACCCCCTGCTATTTATATTCACTTCTTGCCAATTGTACCGGCCGGAATGTTCCAACAAAAAGGCGCTGTATATGCGAAAGCGTTATAATTTCCGGTATTTCCTCTTTGCTGCTCTCTTATTTATCAGCCAACACACAGATTTCCGGTAAATGGCGGTAGTTTTCATCGAAATCAAGTCCGTAGCCCACCACGAACTCATCGGGAATCCGAAAGCCGCAGTAATCAGGTTTAATATCCACACGGCGTCTCTCCGGCTTATCAAGCAGTGTAACAATTTTCAAAGATGCCGGTTGGCGGGACATCAGGTTTTCTTCCAGGTATTTTAAGGTAAGCCCGCTGTCTATAATATCTTCCACAATCAGGCAGTGCCTGTTTTCGATACTGCAATCCAAGTCTTTAAGAATTCGCACCACTCCCGAGGATTCGGTTGAGGCACCATACGAAGAAACCGCCATAAAATCAATGGAAACAGGGATAGAAATCTCCCGCATTAAATCGGCCAGAAAAATCACCGCTCCCTTTAACACGCAAATCATAAGCAGCTCTTTATCCTGATAATCTTCGCTGATTTGCCGGCCCAACTCAGCTACCTTCTCCTTGATTGCGGCTTGGTCCAGCAACACTTTTTCTACGTATTTCTCTGACATTCTGCATCATCCTTTTCTCTTATAGAATCAAGCCTTAATAGCAGCACCCTTTTGGTATCCTTTGTTATACGAAAAGGTTCCGCTATCTCCACGCCTCCCAGCCAGGCAATTTCTTCCCCGCTTAATACCAGGGGCACTTCTTCACGTTGCCGGCGTGGAACTTTTCTGTCGGCCAATACCTTCTTTACTTTTCTTTTTCCCGGTGCACCCAACGGGTGCATGCGGTCTCCCGGCTTGCGCCGTCGCACAACCAGCGGCATTTTCAGCCGGTCCAGGTCCAGGCACGCTTGGTTTCTGTCTGAGGACGGCAGGCTCACTTCCTGCACCGGCCGGATTTCTGCCTCGATTTTCTGCCCTACGCTTTTAAGACAAGTCTGTCCCGGCACCACCACTTCAATGCCTTCTATTTGTGGCTCAGCCTCCGGGCGCCCGATACAGAGCCGGTGGTATTGCCGCCAGGCCCGGACTTCATCGGGCAGAGTTAATTGAGCTGAAGGCGACTCTTTTTTCGTCAGGGCCACCACCTGTTCCACATGCAGGCGTCCGGGGCGCTTGACGCCGCTTTGCCACAAAGCACTGCGCACAACCCTGGCCTGCAATGCCGGCGGCAGAGCATGAAGTTTATTTATGTTCAGCACAACGCTGTTTCTTCCGGCCGTCTCACATACCCGGGCAAAAGCATCCGAGGTTACCTCTGTCAGCAATGTACTGTCCTGCCCCAACAAAGCCGCCACCCGGGCCAGGGATTGACGCACGTGACTGCCGAACTCCCTTTCCAAAAACGGCAACAGGCGCAGGCGCACCCGGTTTCGCAAATAATCAGCCTTCCTATTTGTGGGATCGTGGAGCGGTTTTAGCTTATAGGTTCTACAATAGGCTTCTATTTCCTTCCGGGTGACATCATAGAGGGGACGAACCACAGACAGGCCTGAGGGCAAAACGCGCTGCATGGGAAATCCTTTTAATCCGTCCAGGCCGCTACCGCTCAAAAGGCGTAGCAATAGCGTCTCCACCAGATCATCCCGGTGATGGGCGGTGGCAATACAGGCGGCGCCCACCCTGTGCGCAATCCGTTCCAGAGCGCCGTAGCGGACCTGCCGTGCTGTAGCCTGTAGCGAAGTGCCGGTTTTTTGCCGCCGATTTCCCACATTCACCCTGCTAACTGATACGGGCAATCCTAAACCAAGGGCCATCTTTTTTACCGCCACAGCTTCTTGGTCGGACTCGGCGCGCAGGCCGTGGTGTATGTGGGCAACATGCAAAGTAATGCCAAGCTTTGCAGACAACTCCCAAAGAACGTGCAAAAGCATCAGGGAGTCCGGTCCGCCGGAGACGGCCACCACCACCTTCTGCCCCGGTAAAAACAGCTGATTCTTTTGGATTGTCCGCAGAACCCTTTCCCGCAAGCCGTGCCCCTCCCCTAAAATTTCGATTTAACTCTACGACGTTATTGTTCTTCTCGTTAGCCCGGGAAATTCCTTCCTGCAGCAACAAAAGCGCGTTTGAGGAAAAAAAGCAGCCCCTCGGCAGAGGGGCCTTCATCAGGACACCAGGTCCCGTATTTTATGTTTCAGACGCTTGGCGCGACAGACAAGAACGGTTACATCGTCACGCAGTTCAGGACGGCCTGAGAGAAGCCGGGACTGGTGAATAACTTCATCGGCCAAAACCTGCGGGTGATGCAAGTCGTGGCTCGCCAAAGATTTTTTCAGCCAATCCGGCTGGCTGGGCAGCACCTCAAAAATGCCGTCTGTGGCCATAACAATCAGCGCGTCATCATCCAAAGTAATTTTTACCGGTTTTAGTTCCACATCATTTAAAATCCCCAAAGGTACCGAGGGGCTTTTAATCTCCCGCACCCTGCCGCTGTGGCGCAGATAACTGGGTGCGGCGCCTATTTTCAAAAATTCAGCCTCGCCATGTTCGGTATCCACCAAAAGCACATCCAACGTGGCAAAGTTTTCTTCGCTGGAACGCAACTGTAAAATGGTATTTACGGTCCGCACCACTGCTTCATTGCGAAAGCCGGCCAATAATAACTGTTCCACCAGTTGAACCGCCGAACGGCTTTCCTGATGAGCCTTGCTGCCGTTACCCATGCCATCGCTTAAAATGAAAGCCTGTTTTCCGTCCCGCAGTTCAAGATAGCTGTAATAGTCACCACAAACATCGGCGTCCCCTTTGGCTGCCTGCGCCACGCCAATCTCCACATGGAAAAACTGATGTCTGCTGCGCTGATGCATTTCCCCAACGCCCTGTCTAACTTCTTTAGATAATTCTAACATAATTTGTGATAACCCCGCTAATTGTATTGTCATCAGTTCACGGCCCTCTTCCAGCCTCATGTTACAGTTCTGCTGATAAGATTCCAGCTCATGAACCAGATGCACCGCCCGTAAAAAGTCATCCTTTTTACGGCATATTTTCACAAAGAAATCAGGACCCTTTATCTCCCGGATATTTTGTCCGCTGTTTAAGTCGGCCAAAACACGGAGCATGGCGTTATACGTCCGCTGAGCATCCTTTTCCCAACAGCGCCGGCGTGACGGGCAGAACTTGCAGACCCGCTCCACCACCGCCTCCACCGTGGATGCCATGGGCGGCTCCTTTTCTCTTTTTTCCAGAGCCGCCACCTGCTGAAACGCAGCTGCCAGTTCCCGGAAAACAAGAGCATAATCTTTAATGCGTACCGCTGTTAGCTCCCGTACTTTTTCTGCTTCATCCTCCGCCCCCTGACCGACAAAAGGAGCCAGGGCCTGCAACCTCTCAGGAAAGACAGGCCCCAGGAGGAAAAACACTATTGCCGCCGAGGTGACCGCCGCTTCCATGGGAACCGATTCCCATCCGCTTATATAAAGGGACAGCGACGTGGTTGCCAGCAGAAAGCCAACGGCAGTAAACACTTTACCGTAGGGTCTGAACAATCCGGCCAGAAAGCCGGCAAAGGCCAGCACACCGGCCCAGATAAAACCTACTCCCTGAATGCCCAGGAAAAAGCCCAGCAGCGCACCGGCGGCAGCAGCCATCCCCGGCCCAAAGGCCAGAGCTGCCGCCATCACAATCAGCCGTGCCAAACCATGGCTTACCTGCGTTAAAATCCCGCCTCCCTGCATCAGGGCCAATAACAGCAGCCCTAAAAAAACAATCCAGGACGTAATGCCCTCAATATGCTTGTCCGGCGCCAGTTTAGCCGGTGGGTGCCTGTATACCTGCATAAAAACTGCCGTAGAAAGCATGGCCAGAATCGCTTCCAGCACCAAAAGCAATACATCATAGGTATGGAATTGACTAAGCCAGGCCACCGGTAGCATACCCGCAGGCAATGCCAGTCCCACAATAACTATCAGCGGCAAACGCGGCCTGGACAGCTTGTACCTGAGAAAACCAAATACCAGCATGGCCAAAAACATGCCCGCCGCAAAATGGATCCCGCCTGAAATAAATGCCGTTGTTAATGCGATTAGCCCATAGAGTAGCAGGCGGTACCGCTCTCCCCGCGCCGCCACAGCCCAGAATGCCAGGCCAAAAGGCGCCAACTCCCCCATCAGACGAAGGTTTGTTAAGAGAGCCAATGCAGCGCACGCACCGGCCGTTTCCCAACTGATAAGTCCAGCGGGGAAATTCAGCCTGCGCATCTTCAGTGCTTTGGCATATTTTTTTTCCCGGGTCTTTCTCACCCTGACATACGGCTCAATGACCGAGCTGTGCTCCGGCATAAGAACCCCCCTTTATGTTCACCTTCTTCACATTATAGAATCTTTATGCACAGGAATTTGTCAAAGCGGGGCAGGGGAAGCAAAAAACTTTTCGACAAATTACCTCCTATTTATTTCCATAATAATATGGGCGGCAAACCTTTGATCCAAGGCCACTTTAGTGTGCCCGGCCTGCACCAGAAAACCGGGGCCACGCCTCAGCAAGCGCACCCTCACCCCCGGAACTATGCCGAGACTCATCAGTTTACCAAGGATTGTGCGGTCTTTAGTTCCTAATTCAGTGATTTTCCCCGTGTCCCCGACACGGCATTTATCCAGAGAAATACGGCTGGCCATAACATCACTCCCTAAAAAGTTGCCAGACCCAATACCGTGCTGAGAAGCAGGCCGGTACCAAAGGCCAAAATGGACACCAAAAGCAGAATCAACATGGATATACCGATACCGCGCTCGCGAATCATAACACCCAGCTGCGCAAGGCAGGGGAAAAACAGGGTCAGCACCACCGCCGCCACCAACAGTTGAGCACCGTCTAAAAAACCCCCGCGATACAGGTCAAAGAGCCCGGCTGCACCATAATCCCGCCGGAAAAAGCCATAGAGAAAAACCAACGACAGGTCGTCCGGTAAACCCATCCTGCCCAGAAGTGGCGCCAGCAACGCTGCCAGTCGGTCTAGCTGCCCCAACTGCCCCAGCGTAAACAGAACCAGGCTTACCACCAAAAAAACGGGGATAATCTCCAGGAAATACCAGCGCATTCTCGCCAGCGTTTTTTGAAAAATTGCATTCAATGAAGGAAAGCGCAGCGGCGGCAGTTCCATAAAAAATGGTGGACGGTACCCCGGCAGTACGGCATGAAGAATTTGCCCGGCAAACAAAAAGACTGCACCCACCACACAAACCCATATCAGTAAGAACACAGGCTCTGCGGACAATAAGGCTAATATCAATCCTAACTGCGCTGAGCAGGGGATTGCCAGCGCCAAAAGAAAAGTGGCAATAAACCTCTCCCGGGCCGATTCCAGTGTTCTGGTTACCAGCACCGCCATGGTGCCGCAGCCTAAACCCAGGGTTAAAGGAATGACTGCTCTGCCGTTTAAGCCCAGCTTTGCCATATACTGATCAACCCAATAGGCCAGTCTTGGCAAATATCCGGTATCCTCCAATACGGCAAAAACAAAGAAAAAGGTTCCCACAATGGGTAAGATAATGCCAAAGGCATAGCGAAACCCCAATGTCAGCACGCCAAACTCACCGGCAAGTAACTCCTGTACCGCCGGCCAGGGGAGAAATGCTTCCACCCATCTCACCAGCTGGGGAATAATCATCTGTCCCAAAAGAGTTCCTTCCAATAAATCCACCAGCGTGCCTGCGCCAAAACGGCCTACCAAAAGGTACAGCCCCACATACAGTATCATGGCGGTCACCAAAAATCCGCCCAGTGGGTTCAGGGTGAAGCGGTCCAGCCATCCGCGGCTGCTATCGGTTCCCATGGTAAAAATACCGGACAGGATTTGCTCAGCTTGCTGATGGCGCTGCATGGCGAAATGATACTGAAGGCTATCATCCTGTTGTCCCGAGATATGTTCCACTACGCTGCGCCCTTCTCTTTTCCGTACCAGGCTTGTGATTTCCCGGTCTTCTTCCAGCAAAAAACGGGCTATCATAGTTTTGGGCAGAGAATAGTTTTCTTTCAGGGACTGGCCTAGCCTTTGTACTGCAGCGGAAACTCCCTGCACAGGTGGTGTAACCTTTTTGCCCGTAGTAACCATTTGGCTTATCTTGCGTTTAAGCATCTGGGTACCGCGGCCCTCCACAAAAGCGGCCTCCAATACAGGGATTCCCAGCCGGGTTGCCAGTTCAGCAACGTGGATGCGTACACCCAGCTTTTCCGCTTCATCCATCATGTTCAGCACCAAAATCACCGGAAAACCGCAATCCATCAGCTCCAGGGTAAGCGGCAGCATGCGCGGCAGGTTTTTGGCATCCACCACATGGACCACCACATCCGGTGGATTTTCCATAAGTAGACGCCGGGTCACCGCTTCTTCTTCTGTGACCGGAGACAGGCTGTACATCCCCGGTGTATCATATATCATAAGTGTTTTGCCGTATAAGTTAGCCAACCCACGGGAAATTTCCACAGTTGTCCCGGGATAGTTGGAAACGGTTACGTAATTACCTGTTAAATGATAGAAGAGCACACTTTTACCTACATTGGGGTTGCCCAGCAAAGCCACCGTTTTCATTGACGTCCCCCCTCATAGGCATACATATGCAAGAAAAGGGCGCTTATTCAACTTCCTTAACGCGCTTCAGTGCCGTTTACCTTAGCAGCTTCACAAACTGCCAAGCGTTATAATTTTCGGTAAAAAAAAAAAAGCAGTCTTGCCGGAAAATTTTTTCCGCATAGACGCTTTGCCTGACGCACAAAATATGTAATGTTTAAAGGAAGGAGTCTTGATACAATGTTTTTGATTGCTCTTTTAATAGCGTTTATTGCCGGCGTGGCCATGGCGGTACAGGGTTCGTTGAATACCGGACTGGGTAAAATAGTTGGGCTGTTAGAAGCCACATTTATCGTCCACATTATAGGAGCGGCTGCTTTGGTCATTCTGCTGTTTCTTTTCCGGCTTGGCCAGGGCAATTTAAGCAAAGTTCCCCAGGCTCCTTGGTACCTTTACCTGGGGGGGCTTATCAGTGTAGTAATTATCTATGCCGTAGTTGCCAGCATCAGCCGTGTTGGAGTCGCCTCGGCCACAACAGCCATTATTGTGGGCCAGGTGGGCACCGCCATTCTAATCGATCATTTAGGATTGTTTGGACTGGAAAGAATCCCGTTCTCCTGGTTAAAGGCCGTTGGTGTTATCCTGCTGGCAATCGGGACAAAATTTATGCTGATGCGTTAGCATACAGGGCTCCCAGCAGAATATCCCCTTCTGATACCGTCAGGCTTTCAGCCTGACATATATCCAGCAAAACATCAATTACCAGGGTACCCGCAGGCAAGATAGGAGCGCGATCCTTGCGGATACCAGGTAACATACCCCTCTCTGCCACAGGTAAAGCCAGCATTTTTTTCAGCTGGCTTTTTATTTCTGCCCGGGTCAGGGCATAGCCATGAACCTTTGCCGGATCATAAACAGCCAGCTTTTGCGCCATGGCAGCCAGACTGGTCACGGTTCCGCCCACACCTGCCAGCGGTTTAAGGTCAAAACTATTTTTTTGCAAACATTCTGTGATGTATCGTCGCGCCTTGTCCACCTCCCCGGCATCAGGAGGGTCCTGTTGGAAAAATACATCGGTGAGATACACTGCCCCTATTTTCAGGCTAAGATAAGCAAGGCTGTCTCCATCAGGCCAAATCAGCTCACAGGAGCCGCCGCCCAGGTCAAACACCAGGCGGTCCTGCTCCCCCAGGCTTTTAATAACTCCCAGATAACTGTAGCGGGCCTCGGTTTGGGCACTGATAATTTCCACCGAGTTGTTAATAGCTTCCTCCAACTGCACAGCAAACGCTGCGCCGTCTTCTGCCTCCCGCAGCGCACTGGTGGCAAAAATACTGATTTTCTCCGCTTTTAACTCTTTTGCCCTAAGAACAAAAGCGGCAACGGCTTCCTGCGTTCTTTCCTTTCCCTGTACAGGCAAAACGCCGCAAGACATCAAGCCGCTACCCAGCCGGGTGGTTTGCAGTTGGCGGTCCAGAGCCTGCATTGCCCCTCCGTTTTCTTCGGCCACCAGCAGCCGCACTGAATTTGTGCCAATATCAATGGCCGCATGACGCATAGTGTCAACCCTCCAGGTCATAATGTCTGCAATATCTTGCAAAAAAATGCGAAAAAAGGTCCGCCTGTCCTCGCAGAGGGTCCCCGATTTGCAAAAAAAACAAGTATCCCGAATGGGATACTTGTTTTTTATAAGTTTACACGAAACGGTGATCCTTTACCGCCTCGCTTGGATTCGGTACTGCGGCGCAAATCCTGCAACCGTTCATCACTGTCTTTCATGAACTTATTGAGCTTATCTTCAAAAGAAAGGCGTGAAGCTTTGCTCTGGGAACCACGGCCGCGGCCACCCCCACCACTCTTAACCTGCTTTATGGACAAGCCGATTTTTCCATTTCCGTCTACGGAAAGGACTTTAACCTGAACCTTATCCTTTTTTTGCAGGTGTTCATTGATATCCTTCACATAGGAATCAGCGACTTCGGAAATGTGAACTAGACCAGTTTCTCCGTTGGCAAGCTGTACAAAGGCTCCGAAGTGAGTGATGCCAGTAACCACTCCTTCTACTATGGCGCCCACAACTAAAGACATACGAACAAAATTCCCCCTTGCAATACTATCTAACCTAATTATATATGCTTTTACCCATTTGTCAAGAATAATGGGCATTTTATAAAATTACTGTGGCAGGTTGTCCGGTTTCTGGAAAAAAAACAATAATTCTCCGGAACGGACCATGCCCAGTTCCTGTCGCGCCATTTCTTCCAGATAGGCCGGCGAGTGCAGCCGTTCAATTTCTGCCTGCATTTCTTCGTTCTGTGCCCTGGCACCGGCAATTTGCGCGTCAATCTCATCCAGTGTCTGGCGAAATTGGACAAGGCGCCAGTACTGTGCAGCAAAGAGCAGGCCAAAATAAAGAACCACCACAAGAATCAGGCCCATAATCAGCCGTTTTTGCCAGGGACGGCCTCCGCGGGCGCCCGGCAGATATGCTAAATTTTTGCTTTTTGCAGCCGTCACCGCTCTCATAGTACGCCCCTTCTGCCGCCTGGGGCGGCAATAAGTTAACTTATGGCACATACTATTCATTCGCGGCTCCCGGTGATTATTCCTTCTTTTTCCTGTTAATCTTAATTTTAATTTTTTCCATTTTATTCCTTGCCCCTTTTTTGCAACCCACCAGCACCCCACGCGTTTTAACGCCAAAGGCTTTAATCACCCTAAACGCCGCACGTATCGGCCTGGTCACAAATCGCCAGCAGGCAATGATTCTCTCCAGGATACTAACCATGAGGGAATGGCAAAAGCGGCTTAAAATCAGGGTATAAAAAATTCCACCGGTGCCTAAGCCGATAAAAACATACATCCGCACTTCTCCCCAGTTACTGGCCAACAGCGCCAAAAAAACCATAACGGTAACGGAAAGCCAAAACAGAAAATCCACGATAAACTGCATACCACGGGAAAAACGAATAAAGCGCTTCACAGCCCTTAGCATATCATAGCCCAGGCCGATGAGCAGACCCAGCATTATGGTAAGGGCAAATGTATGAACCTGTTGGGCAATAAAAGCATCTTGCACAGGCATCCCCCCCGGCTTAGCCTATTTAAAGAGACGCTCGAACAAGCCTTTGCCGCGATCACGGAACCGCTTGTCGTCGGAGTATGCCAACTCTAAAATCAAGCCCTCAATGCCCAGCTCCCCCTTTTCCAGGTTGAGCTGTTTAATGTGTAAATCTTCCCCGCGAATGGCCAGAAGCCCCTGTTCTGTCTCCAGAATAACTTCCTCATCATCAAAGCTGTCCACATGTAATACTCCGGTCACATCCATGACTTCCCGGTTATGAATAACAAGCTTATGACTGCTTTGCGGTTTGCTGTAAGAATGCTCCATATTTATGGCCCCCTTTTTCACTATGTTGGTTCTATTTCCATAAATATGATGTGGACAAGATTTTATGCACGAAAAAAGGCGGCCAGGCCGCCTTTTTTCGTTTTATTCCCAAAGGTTCACTATCTCGATGTTATCGTAATAGTACTGAACTATTTCTTCAGCACTCTGGCCGTCCTCGGCCATGGCCCTGGCACCCCACTGGCACATGCCCACACCATGGCCGTAGCCTGTGCCCGACATCACCAGTTCGTTTCCTTCCACCTCAATTTCATCCACAAAGGTGGCCCGCATCTCGGTGCTGCCCAAGGCCAGCCTGAATTCCGGCGCCGGCACCTCCACATCATTGACGCGAAAGACGGTTACACGGCCGGAAGGACCTTCATCGGCTATTTCCACACTGGTTACTTCTCCCGGATCATCTCCGGTGATGGATTGGACAGCTTGACGCACCTCAGAAAGGGGGAAGCTTTCTTCCCAGTCCCTTTCCTCTTCCGGGATAATATCCTGGGCCGGGCTGTCCACGATGTGGATGTACGGTGGGTTTGGCCCATCAAAGCCCAGTCCTTCATCGGCCAGTGCAGTGCGAGGTCCGGCATAAGCATGGAACCATCCCCGGATAAATTCCCCGCCGTGAACTGCTACCTGTCCGCGGGTTCTTTCCACTGCTTCCCGCACATTATCATTTATTTCGTCTGCATTATAGGCCTGAAACTCCTGGATATCCGTGGATGCATGGGCATTTCGCTGAGGGACTCCGCCGGCCTCGGCAATCTTTTGCAGAGTAAAGCTACGGGCAATAATGGCCTGAGCAGCCAGCGCCTCCTGATCCCAGTCGGGATTCATTTCCGCAGCCACCACACCCATCAGGTATTCTTCCATTTCCATTTCAGTTACCTGATTCTCCTCAGCGATGAAGACACGCAACCGGGGCTCCTGGTTATCTCCGGCATCAATCTCCTCCGGAATTGGGGGAGGTTCTGCAGCGGGCCTGCGGGGGTCCAGCGGTGTATCCTGCTCCGGATCCGGTGCCGGGATCATCTCCGGCGCCCTGCGCAATTGCGGACAACCGGCAACGAGGGTACCTAGCATAATAATCACCAACAATGCCAGCAAATATCGTTTTTGCTTACTCACTATTTTGCCTCCTCTTTCTTGTTCGGTACTGTTAGTATTCGAAGGAAGGAAAAAAATATAAGCAATTAAATAAAAAAAACACGCCTATTCAGTTCCTTCAATGCGTGTTTTTTAATACTGGTTACCTTAGCAGCTTCGCTAACTGCGAAGCGTTATAATTTCCTACCAGTACACAAGAAAGGCGCGCTTATTCGGTTCCCTCAGCGCGCGCCTTTCAGTACTGTATACCGCTGCAGCTTTTGCAAATGCAAAAGCGTTATAATTTTCTACAGTAAAAAAAAACCAGACTCTGAGAGTCTGGCGTCTTTGCAGCTATGTAGCTGGAAAGCTTGTCCCGTAATATAATTATTTTACAGTATCCTTTAAAGCTTTACCTGCTTTAAAGACAGGTACCTTTACCGCAGGAATGGTAATGGTGTCGCCGGTGGCGGGATTACGTCCCTCACGGGCTTTGCGCTCGCGCACATCAAAGGTACCGAAACCAATAACCTGCACCTTGTCACCTTTTGCCAGAGCATCGCCGATGGTGTCAAAAATTGCATTCACTACTTTTTCCGTGTCCTTTTTTGTCAAGCCAGCATTTTCCGCAACATTGCTGATAAGTTCAGACTTGTTCACAAAATTCCCTCCTATAACAGTGATTAAAATACTTGGAATACTTTAAGCTTATTCGCGATAATGTTAGCAAATCCTTCCTAAAACAAAGGTTTTTTTAACCATTTAGGCGTTTTTTCGCTTCATTCCACCATTCGTCAAGCTTCGACAAGGAATACTCTGCAATCTCTCCCCCTTCATCCCGTGCTCTATTTTCCACGTGACGGAGGCGCGTGAAAAATTTGTTTGTGGCCGCAGCCAAAGCTTGCTCCGCATCCACATCCAGGAATCTGGCCACATTTACTGCCGCAAAGAGTAAATCTCCCATTTCTTCCTTTATTTTAGCCCCATCCTGCTCTTTATATGCATCTTTTAATTCTTTTAACTCTTCTGCCAGCTTATCCCAAGCCCCCTGGGCATCGGGCCAGTCAAACCCCACACCGGAGGCCTGGCGCTGCAGTTTCTGTGCTCGCAGCAGGGACGGCAGGTAGTTTTCCAGGGTGAATAATGATTTTCTGTCCTTCTTTTCATCCTTTTTAATCTGCTGCCAGGTACGTACCACTTCATCAGCGGTCTTGGCATCACCCTGACCAAAGACATGGGGATGACGCCGCACCAGCTTTTCTGTAATGCCCGCCACAATGTCATGAAAAGCAAAGGCCTGGTTTTCATTGGCAATCTGACAGTGAAAGACTACCTGCAATAAAAGATCCCCCAACTCTTCACACAAATCGTCGTTATCGCCGCTGTCAATGGCGCCAATTACTTCATAGGCTTCTTCCAAAAGGTAGGGCTTTAGGGAATGATGATCCTGCTCGCGATCCCAGGGACAGCCGTCCTCACTGCGCAGCGTGCGCATCACCTGCTGCAAATCCGCAATACCGTAAGAAGCGATGGGCGGCACATAAATTGTGGTGAGGTGATCTATAAAGGAGAGCCTGTCCAGCTCATAAAGCGGTACGGTAACCATCATCTTTTGGGCCGCTAAGCCTGCACCACGGACTACGGTAACACGGTGCTCCTCGGGATATAAAGTAGCCAGTTGGAGCTTGACCCGGGAGGCAATCTGGCGGTTGTAAGCCTGAATAATCAAAAGATGCTTGTCCGGGTTGTCCAACAGCTTGTCCGGCTCCAGCGCATCATGAACTACCAGTTCCTTCTCCCGGGGCAGGCCAAGTTCTGCGCTCACCGCTTCCACAAAAGAAACGGCAGGCAGTGCCCGGCAGGAAATACCGGCAAGAGCGGATTTCTTTAAAATCAGCTCCACCGTTTTTTCCGCGAAAAAAGGGCTGCCGGGAACCGCATAGGCTACTTCGCCATGCTGCAGCGCGGCATTAATGACAAAGAAAGCAATTTTACGGTACGTCTCTTCGAAAGTGGCGGATTTTTTATAAAAGAAATCCAATGACTTATAGTCAATATTGTGCCTGTCCAGCATGGAAACGCCGGGATGCCTGTGGGTCCGGATATAAACTTTCTTCACTTTTTCCAGAGTTTGTAAAGAACGGAGGGTAAGGGCCTGCGGGTCTCCCGGCCCCAGGCCCACCAGATAGATTCGTTTCATACCTTAACCTCGCAGTAAATGGAATTTTTCGGCCAACCGCACCAACGGCTCACCGATTTTAGGCAGCAGGAGCAGATCTTCCCGCCGTATTCCGCCCAGCAGAAAAAGCAATACAGCATAAGCCAGGGCACCGACAATGATGGCAACCAGCGTCACTCCTTTTTCCGCTGCAGAGGGGCTCAAAAATGAGTGCAGCAGGTCAAAATTACTGTAAATACTCAGCACAGCCACCGCCATACCCACCGAGGCAACCAGCGGCTTTAATAGCGTCTCCACCGGGCGCAGCGGCATATCTGCCAGACGCTGAACGCGCTGCACGTTAAGAATGGCCGCTATCCCAAAGCCTATCACCGTAGCCAGGGCAGCGCCTCTGATATGTAACTGCGGGGAAGCCGTTAAGTACCAGGTAAGCCCGGTTTTAATTAACGCACCCCAAAACAGGGTAATTACCGGGTCCATGGTCCGGCCCAATCCCTGCAATATGGCGGATGTGGTCTGATACAGGGTTAAAAAAACCACTCCCAGGGACAGCACCGCCAGAACCTGGCCCGCTTCCGCATTATCGAATAATAATACCGTTATAGGTTCAGCCAACAGATACAACCCCACAGCGGATGGAATTCCCAATAATAGCGTCATCCGTACAGCCAGATACGACCTTTCCCGCACCAGACTGTTTTTCCTTAAGGCCAAAGCTTCAGACATTGCGGGAACCAAAGATATGGCCAGAGCAACGGTAATAATGGTGGGAATATGTATAATGGGGGTGGCCATGCCTGTTAGCTGACCATAAAGTGCCCTGGCGCGGATAGTATCAAAACCGGCGGCATTTAGCTGCTGCGGCACAATGGATAAATCCACCAGGGTAATCAAGGGCATTACCAGGCTTCCTAAAGTAATGGGTACAGACAGGGCAAAAATCCGGTAAATAATGGCACGAATGTTTTCGTCATCTTTAACGCGTTGCCTCTTTAGACGGTGCATAAACTGTTTTTTCTGCCTTAACCAGACCACAACCAGGATTAACAGGCCGCAAAATGCACCGGCAGCAGCGCCGAAGCTGGCCCCGGCAGCGGCATACTCCAGGCCCATAGGTAACAAAAACAGCACCAGCAGGAGGGCGATAACCACCCGTCCCAATTGTTCGGCAATCTGCGAGATGGCGGTGGGCATCATCTGCTGCTGCCCCTGAAAGAAACCGCGGTAAGCAGACATCACTGTCACCAGGAAAATAGCCGGTGAAATACTGACCAGCGGCAGATAAGCCAGCGGGTCGGTAAGAAATCCCGCAAAATATTCAGCTCCCAGATAGAGCAGTGCCGAAATCAGAAAGCCGGAGAGAGCCAGGATAGAAAGGGCCACACGAAAAGTCCTGTATGCCCCGCGATAATTACCGCGGGCCAGGTTTTCCGCCACCAGCTTGGAAATGGCAATGGGCACTCCGGCGGTGGAAACGGCCAGCAGTGTGCTGTAAACCGGATATGCCATCTGGAAAAGGCCAATGCCTTCATCCCCGATGAACATGGCCAGGACAATGCGGAAAAAAGCGCCTACAAAGCGCACGGAAATACCGGCCAGTGTTAAAATTGCCGCACCTTTAAGAAAAGATTGCTTTGTCAAGTCCTCACCTCGAAGCTAAGACTTAATCCCTGCAATCTCATATTATTATAACACACGTTGGAAAAATAACCATCAGTGAAGAATTTGTGTAAATAAGAGAAGAAAGCAGCAACCGCAGTCACTGCTTCCCTGATAACATTTACAATTTGTGCCATTAGTTACTGCTCCATTTGCTTTGCCAAAAATCCGGCCGCCGTTTCTACCAGCTTCAATTCCAAATCACCCATCTTGGCGCCTTGGTCCTTGGCACCGAAGATTACGGCACCGATGGGGTCACCTTCGGAAATAATGGGAGCAATGACCTCTACGGCAAACTTGGGCGCATTATCCTCATCCACATCCTTATAATACTTATGTTCCGCCGTATTATCGATATGGATACTTTTGCGCGTTTCCATTACCTGTTCCACAGCCGGAGAAAGCGGTTTATTCATGAACTCTTTCTTGGGCGCACCTGCGACGGCAATTATTGTATCCCTGTCGGCAATTAAAGCAATATGACCCATAGCCTCATAAAGAGAATCGGCATACTCCTGTGCAAAGTCGCCTAATTCACCAATCGGTGAATATTTCTTCAGAATCACTTCACCGTCCCGGTCCACAAATATTTCCAGTGGATCGCCTTCACGGATTTTCAGTGTTCTGCGAATCTCTTTGGGGATGACAACACGTCCCAGGTCATCGATCCTGCGTACTATACCTGTTGCCTTCAAGCAGACTTCCCCTCCTTTTTCTGCATAGAATTACAGTCTTAACCTCTAATCATAGTATATATCGGAGGGAAGTCTTTTATTCATTTAATTAGAATCGCTAGAAAAGATTTGCTATAGCGTGGTTTCGATTTCAGCAGCTGCAAATACGCCGTCCAGATGCTGGTTCATCAGATCCACACTTAAAGCAACAAAAGCATCCTCGCGGGCTTCTTCAAAGGAAAGCTCCACTTCCGGTGTGCGGGCATGCAGCTTAATCAAATGCCAGCCACCCTGGGTTTCCACCGGTGGGGACACTTCTCCGTCTTCAGAGATGTTGTTGGCGCCTTCCATAAAATCTGACCAGAAATCCTGAGTGTCTTCTGCAATATTATCGCCCAGGTAACCACGATAGCCGGGATGGCCTTCATTTTGTGCCGTGGGATCCTGGGAAAGCTCCACTGCCAGGTCGCCAAAATCTTCACCGGCCAGAATACGCTCCCGCGCTTCCAGCGCCTCTTCCTCTTCATCAAAGAGGATATGGCTTAATTCCAACGTGGCAGGCTGTCTGCCAAAAGACGGATTTTCATCAATAAAAGCCTGAATGTCTTCATCTGTGATATCGGAAGCAAAGTGTTGTTCCAGTTTGTCCACGTAGACATCGGCACGCAAAGATTGCTTCAGGTCTTCCTCGTTAATGTCATACTCTTTGAGTACTTCCTGGAAATCTTCATCAGACATGCCGCCCATCATGGCCCTGAATTCTTCATATTCGGCCTGAAGCTCCTCATCGGAAACGGATAACCCCAAATCTTTGGCGGCCTGTTCCACAACCACGTTTTGTACCATAACACTTAAAATCTCGCCTTCAATCATGCCCCGCAGCTCTTCGCTCTCAAGCATCTGCTGCAGCTCAGGCATAAACAATGCCAACACATTCATATACGCATCAAGTTCAGCGCGGGTGATTTCCTCACCATTTACGTTGGCCACAGTATTGGCTGCAGAGTTTCCGCCGCACCCGGCCACAACCAGCATCGCCAGCAAAAGAACTGCCAGCACCCCTGTGAGCACGCGTTTTTGTCTGAAGAACATGTTACACTCTCCCCTTTTGTTTTTGGACATAACCTAATTATAAGTGAATATTATCTTTAATTGCAAGCTTTTTCAGTTCGTCAAATAGTTCCAAAATAAACAGCAACCGCTCGCCGGCAGAGCGTGTGTTCAAACGGAAGGCCAGGATAAACTGCTTTCCCGTTCCGGCGGTGAGACGCCCCTTAAACTGTTTAGACAGCTTGAGCAACAGGTCCCCGCTCAGGGTAAAATCCTTGGTAAAACGAATCTGAATTTCCCCTTTTTCCTCACTGACCGACGAAACATACAATTCCCGGGCCAATAGTTTTACATGCGCTACGTTTAACAGGTTTTCGGCAGCGGCGGGCAGCGGACCGTACCGGTCGCATAGTTCTTCTTTGGCCTCCAGTACTTGTTCCACACTCTCCACCGCCGCCACTTTTTGATAAAACACGATTTTTTGCCTGGCATCGGAGATATAGCTGGCGGGCAAATAGGCATCGGCCTGAATCTCAATGCGCGGTTCCTGCCGGGTATCTTCTTCCTGTCCTTTATAAGTGCGGATGGCATCCTCCAGCAGCTTAACATACAAATCAAAGCCAACCGCCATCATAAACCCGTGCTGTTCCGGTCCCAGGATATTGCCGGCGCCCCGAATTTCCAAATCCCGCATGGCAATCTTAAAGCCGGATCCCAGTTCGGTAAATTCTTTAATGGCCTGCAGCCTTTTTTCCGCCACCTCGGTGAGCACCTTATCTTTCTGGTAAGTGAGATAAGCATAGGCAATGCGGTTGGAGCGTCCCACCCGGCCGCGCAGCTGATAAAGCTGAGCCAGGCCGAATTTATCGGCATCCTGAATAATAATGGTATTTACATTGGGGATATCAAGGCCCGCCTCCACTATGGTGGTGGATAAAAGCACATCATATTCACCTTCCAAAAAGCCCATCATCACTTTCTCCAGCCGGTCCTCCGGCATCTGGCCATGGGCCACCGCCAGCCGCACTTCCGGCATCAGCTCCTGCAGCTTAGCCGCCCAGCGGTTAATACTCTGCACCCGGTTATGCACAAAATATACCTGCCCGCCGCGGTTCAGCTCCCGCATCACCGCTTCCCGGATCAGGGCATCGGAATACTCCAGCACATAGGTCTGAATAGGATAGCGGTCTTCCGGCGGGGTTTCAATTACACTCATGTCCCGCACGCCCACCAAAGACATATGCAGGGTGCGGGGTATGGGGGTGGCGGTCATGGTCAGTACATCCAGATTTTTCTTAAGCATCTTAATCCGCTCTTTATGGCGCACACCAAAGCGCTGCTCCTCATCCACCACCAAAAAGCCCAGGTCACGGAAGCGAATATCCTTGGAGAGAATACGGTGTGTTCCCACCACCAGGTCAATGGTGCCTTCTTTTAACCCCTTGATGGTTTCTTTCTGCTCCGCCGGGCTCTGGAAGCGGCTTAAAATGCCCACATTAACGGGAAACCCTTCCAGCCTTTCTACGAAGTTATGATAATGCTGCTGGGCCAACACCGTGGTGGGCACCAGAAATGCGGCCTGCTTGTCGTCCATTACAGCCTTAAAGGCTCCGCGCAGAGCCACTTCCGTTTTTCCATAGCCCACATCACCGCATAGCAGCCGATCGGTAACGGTACTCTTTTCCATATCCTGCTTTACTTCGGCAATGGCCTGCAGCTGATCCGGTGTCTCTTCGTAGGGAAAGGCCGCTTCAAAATCTTTCTGCCAGGAATGGTCGGGGGAAAAGGCATGGCCCGGTTCCGTTTCCCGGGCGGCATAGAGCGCCAATAACTCCTTGGCCAACTCCTGTACCGACGCCTGTACCCGGGCTTTGACGCGGCTCCACTCTCCGCCGCCCAGCGCAGACATTTTAGGCTTTTTCCCTTCCACGCCGATATATTTGCGAACCACATCAATCTGCTCTATGGGAATATATAATTTATCATTGCCGGAATATTGGATATAAAGATAGTCCCGTTGCGTTCCGCCCACATCCAGGGTACGCAAGCCCAGGTATTGGCCGATGCCGTGCTGCTCATGCACCACAAAATCACCGACCTGCAGCTCCTGATAGTCGCCGACCCGCACCCCTTCTTTACCTTTGATGCGGCGTTTCTTTTTCTTTTGCGGCAGGATATCCTGCTCGGTTAACAGCACCAACTTTATCTCCGGCAACACAAAACCGCTCTCCAGGCTGCCGTGCAAAAGCGTTACCGAACGCTGGGCCAAATCCGGCTCTGAGAGGGTATAATGGGCCGGAATATTTTTTTCCGCCAACACCTCCACAATACCGGTGCTGCGCTGCCTGGAGGAAGTAAGAATCACCACGCGGTAGCCCTGCCGGCGCCATTGGCCCACCTCTTCTCCAAATAAGTCCCACTGACCCAAAAATTTCGGCACCGGTTTGGCACTGAGTGAAACGCTGCGACGGTAGGGATGATGGTCACTGCTGTGGGCAAAAAGGGAAAAGGCCACCAATTGGGTAAGCAGATTGGCCAGCAAACTCTTATATGACCAGACCATATCTGCCGACCGTGCCGGAAGGTCGCCCTGGGCAAACAGCGTACTTTGCATTTCGCCGATTTCACGGACCAACTGTTCCGCGGTATTTTCACAGCGCTGAGGCTCATCAATAAAAAGCAGGGTATTATCGGGAAAATAATCGGTTATTTTGGCCGCCTGGTCATAAAAGTATAGCAGATACTGCTCCATCCCGGGGAAATACACTTCCTCACGGATTTTTTCCATATGTTCCGCCAGTCTTTCCTGCAGCTTTCCTTCCGCCTCGGTGCGCACTCCTTTGGCCAACTGCTCCGAGAGCTTGGCATCTTCTTTGGCCAGGGCCGAAAGGGCGTTTTTACGTTCCGCCGCCGTCACCACCAACTCCCGCGCCGGAGTCAGCTCTAACAGATCCACCCGTTCCCGGGAACGCTGACTCTCCGGATCAAAGCGACGGATGGAGTCCACCGTTTCTCCGAAGAACTCAATCCGGTAGGGATACGGTTCCCCGGCGGGGTAAATATCAACAATGCCGCCGCGCACAGAGACCTGACCCTGCACATCCACCATTTCCACCCGTTCATATCCGCCATCCACCAGCTTTCCCAGCAATTCATCAATGGGGATATCATCATCGGGGCGTAAAGTGAAACAAGCCTCCTGCCAGGGTGCAAAGGGAGGCATCTTGGTTACCATGGCGGACACGGTGGCCACCACCACAATATTATCGCCACGGGCCAGACGTTTCATGGCAGCTATTCTTTGCGCCGCCGCATCACCGCTCTCCGAAAAAAGATTGCTGTAATAAAGCAGTTCTTTGCCGGGAAAAAGGTAAACATCCTCATCTTTAAAAACCGAGAGCATATCTTCATATATTCTGCCGGCATGGGTTTGATCCGGGGTTACAATTAATACCGGCCTGTCTGTATGGAGCCTCAGTGCCGCCATCAGCATGGTGCGGGCGCTTTCATCGAGTCCGTAGACAAGCTGGTAGCGGCTTTTAACCTTTAATCCCTCCAGCAGGGGTTGCAGTGAGGGCAAGGCCAGCAGCTCTGCAGCAACTTCTCTAAGCATGAAAAATACCTCC
>NZ_ACJM01000013.1 GCF_000174415.1 Dethiobacter alkaliphilus AHT 1 | reverse complement strand
CTCTCCACCAATGCCTGAAACGGACCCAAAAAAAGCAATAGTAAAATGGCTCCTCCCAGATTATACAGGGTATGGGCGTTGGCCAGCTGACGGGGCAGCGCATCGGAGCTGGCTGCCGCCAGGCGGATAAACAATGAAAAGAACGGCAAGACCAATAAAACACTGCACAGGTTAAAAAACAAGTGGGCAAAAGCAGTCCGCCGGGCTGCAATGCCGGTACCCAAACCGGCCAGCAGCGTGGTAACACAAGTCCCCACATCCGCACCCACAATAACCGCGGCACCGGCAGCCAGGGATAATACCCCTTCCTTGGCCAGCGAAATGGCCATGGCCACAACGGCACTGGAGCTTTGAATCAAAGCGGTGAGGGCAGCTCCGGCAAAAATGCCGGTAAGGGGGTACACAGCAGCGGAACTTAGCAAATTCTGTGCAAACTTGCTTTCCGCCAGGGGTGCAAGGGCCCCGCCCATATTTTCCAAGCCAAACAACAGCACGCCAAGCCCCAATAGAGCCCGGCCCACCTGCCGGTGCCGCTGCCGGCCGGCCACAATTAATATCGCCCCTGCCACAGCAAAGTACAGAGCATATTCATACAGGTCAAATGATATCATCTGACCGGTCACCGTGGTCCCCACGTTGGCTCCAATCATCACGGCAATGGCCGGGCGCAGGCCGATTATTCCCGCATTAACCACTCCTACCAGTACAACGGTGACCAGGGAACTGCTTTGTGTCAGGCCAGAAAATATCAGACCGCACAGAAAAGCACTGAAGCGATTGCCGGTGAAGTGTTGTACACCGGCAGCAAAGGAAGATCCGCACAGATTTTCCAGGCCGGAAGACATAAGCCGCAGACCACCCAGGAACAAAAACAGACCCACTGCCAATAGCAGAATTAACATGATATCACCTACGTGAAATCCTATGCTCCTGTAAAGAAATTAATTGCTGGAAAAAAGAGGCGGAAAACAAAAAGACGAACAACATTGTCCGTCTTAATCCCCTGACTGTAAATCAGCTATAATTTCCGCCAGTTTCTCAGAATCCAGAGCGAAAGCGTTTATCTGCTCCTTATCCCGATATATGACGGTGACCGTTTCATCCTCTGCTACCTGCAGAATCACTTCGCTTTTATCACTTAAGTATACGGTAACGGCCTGTGCAGATACGGTCACAGCTTCCTTCTTTTCCAATTGGCTAAAATGTTCATTAAAGGTTTCTGCCAAATCCTTAAAATCGGCGGTGTCATCCAGGATCAAAACCTCGGCCATGCCAGGGGATTCTACCTGTACTTCCTTAATATTTGCAATCTCCAGGGGGACGGGTTTGGGAATATCCTCCACAGCAGTAAACTCTGTATTGTAAATCATGTTTTCGGCCATACCGTCCAGACCCACAAGTATTGTCCCTTCAGCGTCAAGCAGGCTGAATTTTTGAGCACTGGCTCTGTTTCTTAAAACAATAATAAAACCCTGTTCATTAACCACATCTATCTCTTCTTCGATAATTTTCCAGTTCTTCAGGGTCATGACCACCTGCACCGGCAGAGCCGGGTCCTCATCTCCCTGCAGAACAGAATCTATCTGGCCAAAGACAATGGTGTCATTTTCATGCCGCACCTGGCTGACGGCTATATTATCCGGCTCAGCTGCCTTTCCACCGGCAATCAGCAAAACTCCCTCTTTATCCACCAGAAAAAGGTGGAGATTTCTGCTGTCGGCCGCCGTTTCGTGCTGAGCCAATACCAGCATTCCGCCGCGGTAAGCTTCAGTATAGAGTACCCTTACCTTCCCTTCTCCGGGAAAAAGGCTGTTATAGGCGGCAGAGACCTGCTCTATGGCGCCTATGGTGTTGAAGGAAAACAGATCATTGCAACCTGTCAGAAAAAGCAGTACTAACAATATGGTTATCATTTGTTTTAACTTCATGTCTTCCCCCATCTCAGTCTCTTTCTAGCAGAATATTATTGCACATCACTACTATGATTTCCTTTTTTTTCTTGTATTATCTGCCGCCGCAAATTAATACAGATTTTGCACCGGCGCTATTGCGTCTGTGGGCGTTCCCTGATAAACTGATACATTAGAGGAAGATGGCGGTCGCGGCTACCCGCCTTACCAAAACAAAGGAGGTTAATGCTTTGCATAATGAATTTGAGGTTCTCGGCAAGAATGTGCCCGAACCGCGCCGTAAGCTGGAGGTCTTTGAAAAACCGGCCGGCGTGGACCGGGTGGTGCTGGAAAGTGATGAGGTTACCAGTCTGTGCCCTGTCACAGGCCAACCAGACTGGGAGACGGTTATCATCGAGTATGAACCGGACCGATACTGTATTGAAAGCAAAAGCCTGAAACTATATTTTTGGAGTTTCCGGCAGGAAGGGGTTTTCTGTGAAGGGCTGGCGGCGCAAATTGCCAATGATGTCCATGCAGCCTGTAAACCTTTCTTCTGTAAAGTGACGGTAATCCAAAAACCCCGTGGCGGCATTACCATTACCGCCAGTGCCACCGCAGGCGGTGAGAAAAACAATGAATAGCACACCGCAAATGCAGGGCAACCATAGCGGGTTTTCATCTGATGACAAACTTTTCCTCTTGATTAGTTGCTGCTTTGTAACCCTGCTGGTTATCAGCAACATAATCGCCGCAAAAATTATTATGGTGGGCAATATCGTAGCCCCCGCCGCAGTGCTTGGCTATTCCCTTACATTCTTGGCCACCGACACCATGTCTGAAGTTTGGGGAAAAGAGCGGACCCGTTTTGTGGTCAATGTGGGTTTTTTCGTTTCCGTGTTGGCGGCACTTTTAGTCCGGGGCGCCATCGCCATGCCCGCCGCTCCCTTCTGGGAAGGTCAGGCGGAGTTCGTGACGGTCCTGGGAGGGAACCTGCGCATCACCGTGGCCAGCCTGGCCGCCTACCTGATCAGCCAGCACCATGACGTGTGGGCCTTTCAGTTCTGGAAAAGAAAAACAGGCGGGCGACACCTCTGGCTGCGCAATAATCTTTCCACCGGTGTTTCTCAGCTGTTGGACACTGCCCTGTTTATTACCCTGGCTTTTGCCGGCACCGCCACTCCGTTGTTGCCCATGATTTTAGGCCAATACATTCTAAAAGTGGCCATCGCTCTCTTAGACACACCCCTTGTCTACCTGGCGGTTCATTTGATCCGCAAAAAAAATACACCGACTGCTACCGGGGCCAATATGACAACAAGATGATACTGCAAAGAACCAGGCAATTTGCCTGGTTCTTTTATATTGGTTTGTATTCAATTATACAGCCTGGTTGGACAGCAGGATCCAGGTAGTCGGCAGGGTTTGAGGATATCAGGCGCACAACTTTAGCCTGATTTTGACCTGTTTCCTCCACCATCAGGGTTCCCCCGTTTTTCCAGGGGATTTCTGAGTACTTGGGCTGATATGAATCGCTGCCCTCCATTACCACTTCCAGGGGCATTATGGTGTAGAGCATTTAGTGCACCACCCCGCCTCCGCGCGCATCAATAAGCTCCTGGAGCTTCTGCACCGCCTGAGCCAAACCACCCACTTCATCTATAAGGCCGTCTTTTACTGCATCGGGGCCTACCATGACCGTACCGATGTCGCGGGCCAGCTGGTCGGTGCAAAACATCAGATGCCGGAACTTATCTTCCGTCACGCGGGAATGCTTTGTGACAAACTTTATTACTCTGTCCTGCATCTTGTCCAGATATTCGTAGGTTTGGGGCACACCGATGACCAGGCCGCTTAACCGGATGGGGTGCACAGTCATGGTGGCGGTTTCGGTGATAAACGAATAATCCGCACTGACTGCAATGGGCACACCGATACTATGGCCGCCTCCCAATACCAGTGATACAGTGGGCTTGGAAAGTGTATCCACCATCTCGGCAATGGCCAAACCCGCCTCCACATCACCGCCCACAGTATTGAGGATGATGAGCAACCCTTCAATTTTGGGGTTCTGCTCGATGGCCACCAGTTGGGGTATTACATGCTCGTACTTGGTGGTTTTGTTTTGGGGAGCCAGGGTAATATGGCCTTCTATCTGACCGATGATGGGGATGCTGTGAATACTGCTTTCCTGCTGCTGGGGAACATTTGTCTGGCCCAATTGCTGAATATTTTGCAATGTGCCTTGCTGCTGTTCTTTTTCTTTGACCGGTTCCTGCGTTTCCGGGGCCGGTCGCGACCGTTTGGTCTGAGGTGTACGTTGTCTGCGATGGGAATACTCCGTCAAGATATCACTTCCTCAAAAGTCATTTCTCTGTATCTAGTATCCCATCCAGACCGCAGGTTATACTTCGTTATATTTCCATGACAACCGGTAAAATCATGGGGCGGCGATGCATTTTTTCCCAGACAAACCGGGACAGGGAATCTTTGACCTGATTTTTCACCACCGACCAGTCGGTCTTTTTGCCGTTAACGGCCTTGTTCAGGGTTTTTGTCACGTGTTCCCGTGCTTCTTCCATCAAAGTCTCCGATTCACGCACATAAACAAATCCGCGGGAATATATTTCCGGTCCGGAAACGACCTGGGATGTTTCTTTGTTTACTGTAAGCGCCACAATAAGAATACCGTCTTCGGAAAGCAGTTTCCTGTCTCTGAGGACGATACTGCCCACATCACCCACGCCAAGTCCGTCTACCAGTATCCGGCCCGATGTAACCGAACCTGCCACTCTGCCGGACTTTTGGGTAAACTCCAGAATCTGGCCGTTTTCGGCGATAAATACATTGTCCGGTTTGATACCGACTTTTTCAGCAACTTTGGCATGATGAATAAGGTGGCGGTGTTCACCGTGAACAGGAATCAGGTATTTAGGACGCAGCATATTCAGCATCAGCTTCAACTCTTCCTGTGAAGCATGACCGGATACATGAACACCTGAAACTCGCTCATAAATTACATTGGCACCACGTGCAAACAGATTGTCGATGGTGCGGGAAACCAATTTTTCATTACCGGGAATGGGCGTGGCCGCAATCACCACTGTATCGCCAGGAATAATTTCCACTTTACGGTGCTCAGCCTTGGCTATTCTGGTCAGAGCAGACATGGGCTCACCCTGGCTGCCGGTGGTGATAATCACCGCTTTATTTGGCGGCATAGAACGCAGCTCGTCCACCTCCACCAAGGTTCCGTTACAAACCTTCAGATAACCCAACTCCTGAGCTACCTGGACAACATTGACCATTGATCTTCCCACCACCGCTACTTTACGGTTATAGTGGCATGCCGCATCAATTACCTGTTGAATGCGATGAATATTTGATGCGAAAGTGGCCAGAATAATCCGCTGCTTGGCGGTGCGGAAAATTTCCATTATGGAAGCGCCAACCTCTTTTTCCGACAAGGTATAGCCGGGTCTTTCCGCATTGGTGCTGTCGGACATGGCCAGCACACCCTTTTCCCCCAGCTTGGACAGGCGGTGGTAATCGGTGGGTTTATCATTAACCGGTGTCTGGTCAAACTTAAAGTCACCGGTATGAACAATGGTGCCCACCGGGGTTTTTACCGCAATGCCCACCGAGTCGGGGATACTGTGATTGGTGCGGAAAAATTCCACCTTAAAGACACCCAGCTGCAGCTTATCCTCGGGACGAACCACATTCAGGGTACAGTCACCAAGAATATGATGCTCGCGCAGCTTTCGCTCCACCAGACCCAGGGTCAGCTTGGTCCCGTATACGGGCACATCCAGCTGCGGCAGGGTGTAGGGCAGTCCGCCGATATGATCCTCATGACCATGGGTCAGCACAATACCCTTAATTTTATCTTTGTTCTCCACCAGATAGGTAATATCCGGTATTACCACATCGATGCCCAGCATTTCATCCCCGGGGAAAGCGAGTCCGGAGTCTATAACCAGGATTTCATTTTCGTAGCGGATGGCATACATGTTTTTGCCAATCTCGCCGATGCCGCCAATGGGAATAATCTGCACTTTTCCCGTGCTTGGAGCCTGTTTTACTCTGGCTCTTCTTTTAGCGTAAGTATTAGTATTTGCCACTAAGCTCACCTCCTTTTTCTGTGTATGCGTCCAAATATCACTAAAAGTCATTATACTAAAAATATGGGTTCAGTTGCAAGTTTGCGCATTATTAGCAATAAAAAACCGTGCAGCGCACGGTTTTAGATAAATTAAAGATATCCAAGTCCCGTCAGGACGTTATCAATTTCCTTACGCTCACTGTCGGTCAGCTCCACCAAAGGCAAACGCACCGGGCCAAGGTTATGACCAAGCAGGTTAAGGGCGCCTTTCACCGGGCAGGGATTTGGACTGATAAACATCACATTAAAAAGCGGCAATAAACGTAAATGTAATTGCAGCGCAGTGGCAGTGTCTCCTGCATGATAGGCTGAAATCATTTTCTTCATGTCTTTGCCGGCCACATGGGCTGCCACCGAGACAACACCAGAGCCGCCCACCGCCAAAACCGGCAGCGTCATACAGTCGTCACCGGAATAAACGGCAAAATCCTGCGGGGCTTTTTTGCGGATGAGAGCCATTTGTTCCAAGTCTCCGCTGGCTTCCTTGATGGCTACCACATTGGGTAATTCAGCCAGTCGTAAAGTAGTTTCTGCCGACATATTAACTACCGTTCTGCCCGGAACATTATAGAGCATTACCGGCAGTTCGGTCTCTGCTATAATGGTGGCAAAATGCTGATAAATACCTTCCTGGGAAGGTTTATTATAATAAGGGACCACCAACATGACGCCATCCACACCGCATTCAGCAGCCAACCGTGTCAGCTTTACCGCCTGTGCGGTATTGTTGGAACCGGTCCCGGCCACAACTTTTGCTTTACCTTTAACAGCCGATACCACAGTACGGTAGAGCTCCAGTTTTTCCTCCTGTGTAAGGGTGGGGGATTCACCGGTTGTTCCTGCCACTACCAGGGCATCAGAGCCGTTTTCAACCAGATGTCTTGCCAATTCTGCTGCTTTTTCATAATTTACTTCTCCGTTTTCCTTAAACGGAGTAACCATAGCTGTAACCAGTTCTCCAAAGGGCGCGGTTAAAATAAGGTTCACCTCCCGTAAAATGCCATAAAGATATTATAGCAAACGGAGTCTATTTTTTCAATCAAAGTTATTCGTTTAAATTAAATTCCAAATGGAGCGCCTTAACGGCGGCAGCCACCCGGTTCTCCGGAATCAGGCAGGAAATATTAAGGTGCGAGTCGGCAGTCTGCAAAATATCGGTCTGTGCCTTGTTCATAGCGCTTACTACCCGGGCCATAACCCCGGGAATCCCCCTCATGCCGGCGCCCACCACAGATACTTTAGCGTATCCGGCATTAACGATGGCTTCATACCCCAAAGAAGCTATAATACTTTTGGTTTGCTCCGCAGCGGCGGCGGGCACGGTAAACGCCTTCTCCTGCGGAGAAAGGTTAATCAGATCAATACTGATTCCCGCATCTGACAGCTCTTGCAGCATGGTTTCTATTTCTTCACCGGAGGCTTGGGGGGCCAGAACTCTTGCCTGGGCCAGACCGGTGACATGGGTAATACCATTTACCACCTTTTCACGGGAAATAAAAGACTTATCCAACTGAGGCTTTTTGTGGGTCACCAGTGTTCCGCTGTCATATGAACCGGTTTTTTTCAGCCTAAGAGGCAGGTTATACTGCAAGGCAATATCTACCGCCCGGGGATGGATAACCTTAGCGCCTTCCCGGGCCATCTGCAGCACTTCCTGATAGCCGATGTTACCAATGGGTTTTGCCTCGGGAACTATCCGGGGATCGGCGGTCATGATGCAGTCCACATCTGAGTAGATTTCCACCACTTCTGCTTCCATGGCGGCTCCCAGGGCAACCGCTGTGGTGTCAGAGCCCCCGCGTCCCAGGGTGTTAATTTCCCCTTCTTCACTACTTCCCTGGAAACCGGCCACGATAGGAACATGACCGTCTTGTGCCAGGCGCAGGATTTTTTCTTTTTTAATGCGGATAATTTCCGCCTGGCCAAAAACTCCGTCGGTGACGATTCCCGCCTGAGCACCGCTTAGGGCCAACGCCTTTACTCCGTGGGCCCCCACCTGTGCTGCCAGCACCGCCGCCGAGATCAACTCCCCGCAGGAGAGAACAAGATCCGTCTCGCGGAGAGGAAAAGAGGGTGCAATCTCCCTGATAAATTCCAGTAAAGTATCGGTGGCATAGGGGTCCCCTTTTCGGCCCATGGCGGAGACCACCACCACCGGAGTGTACCCCTCTGCTTTGGCAGCTAAAATATGTTCAATGGCTTTTTCCCGTAATTCCTTGCTACTCAGTGAGGAGCCGCCGAATTTTTGTATTATTAAGCGCATATATCCACCTACTATCGTTTTAACTCAAATTCTTCCTCTGCCAGGTTAATCAGCATGGGTTGCAGCTGCCTGCCTTCCAATGCTGCCAAAATAGTGGGCAGCAACAGATCCATTTTTGCCACCAGCGAATTGGGTTTGCTAAACGGACTGTCCTGGCCAAACGGAACCATGTAAACATTCTTGAAGCCCAGGAGGATGCCAATATTTTTGGCATTTAAACCCAGTCCGTCATTGGTGGAAATGGCCACAATCACCGGTTTCTGGTTACGCAGCTGGGCTTTGGCACCCATCAGTACCGCAGTATCGGTTATACCGTTGGCCAGTTTGGCCATAGAATTACCGGTACACGGCGCAATAACATAAGCATCCAATTCACTCTTGGGGCCCAATGGCTCCGCTCCGGAAATGGTGTTGATAATTTTATGTCCCGTTGTTTTTACCAGCCTTGTTTTCCATTCGGTGGCATCTCCAAACCGGGTATCGGTTTGATCTACAGAGGGCGAAATAATGGGGTAAATTTCGGCACCCTCTGCCAATAACTTTTCCAGTTGTGGAAACATCTTCTCCAGGGTACAGTGAGAACCGGTCATGGCAAAACCAATTTTCTTGTTCTTAAGCCTCATTATGCTCTCCTCCTTTCCCCATTTCAGTAATAATGTGCGGGTAAACCCTGGCCAAAATATTACCGGCACTTTTGGGAGCCACTTTGCCGGGCAGGCCCAGGGCTAAAAAGGTCTTCAGCCCCAAACGTTTGGCTGCGGCAAAATCTGTCCCTCCGGGCTTTGATGCGATGTCGATAACCAGAGCTTCTTTGTTTACACCGCCTAAAACTTTATCTGTTAATACCATGGCCGGCACAGTATTAAAGATAAAGTCAAAATCACCTATCCGCTCTGAGATTTTAGCCAAATCCAGCTGTGCAAATCCTAAGGTTTCGGCCTGTGCCAGCACTTCCCGCCGGCGGGCTCCCACCGTCACCCGGGCCCCTAAAGCAGCTAAAGTTTTGGCCAGCGGCATACCGCAGCGACCAAAGCCGATTACAAGCGCCTTGCTGCCGTGGATGGTAACATCGCTTTCCCGCATAGCCAGCTCAATTGTTCCTTCAGCGGTGGGCACCGCATTATAAACGGCTAATTCATCCATTTCAGCGGTAAGGACAACACGAATTTTTCTTTCTTCCAAAAAAGCCAGTGTTTCCGTGGGCATTCTGCCGCAGATAAGTAACAATCCTGGTCTGAATAACGGGCTTAAATTATCCAGAAACAGTTTTTCTTCAGCGTAGGTAGCATAGATGGTGCCGTCGCTGTTTACCCCGGGCAGAGGCAAAATCACCACATCGGCAAATTCCGGTTTCCCTTTTTGTAAAGTTGCATCCTTTGGTAATGCACACTTTTCAAAACCACACAACCATACATCGGCCCCGGCTTTTTTCAGTTGTTCTGCCAGGATGACATCCCGGGCGTCACCACCGGCAATCACTATCCGCCAGCCGGCCAGGCTGATGTTCTGCACGCACTTCCCTCCTTTGACACTAGTAATTTAATATATGAATAAAGACACAAAAAGCGTGACAAACTTGGCAGCGTAAAAAAGCACGCTTAAGTTCCTTTAACGCGTGCTTTTAATACTGGTTACCTTAGCAGCTTCGCTAACTGCGAAGCGTTATAGTTTCCTGCCGGCAAAAAAAAAAATCCGGCTTAAATAGCCGGATTTTTTGGGAATTTTTTTTAGTCATGTGAATTGACTTCAAAGGCACCGTTTTCGCGGAAGATTGAGCTTACCTCTTCGGACATCTCTTCATCTTCCGATTCGGCTGCCACCAGGATACTACCTTTGTGAACTTCCTTCTCATAGCGCTCCCCTTCTTCCTCAGGGATGCCATAATCAATCAGCCCGCCTGCGATACCGCCGGTAACAATTCCGGTCAGCGCGCCGGCCAGAGGACCGGCGGCAATGATGGGGCCGATTCCCGGTATCAGCAGAGCGCCTGCCCCGGCCAAAAGCCCGGTAAGGCCTCCAATGGCGCCGCCGGTGGCGGTGCCGTCGGCCAGGTTCTGATTTTCATAGCTGACGCCCTCTTCGCCGCCACCTTCTGCTTCCTCATTTTTGGCTACCAATGATATATCCTGATCATCAAAATCACGTGCTCGCAGCTCACGTATAGCTTCTTCCGCCTGTTCCTTGGAGCGGAATAAACCAACAACGGTTTGCGACATGTTGTAACCTCCTTTTTTATCGATACTGTTTTTCTTCCTTAGTATCGGCTGTAAAAAAGGTCATTATTCATGTCACGTATGTTTACGGCTGCTTCGTTCCGGCGAAATATCCACTATCATCACTTCATCGCCGATTTTTTTTATAGATGTCCAGGGAATTACCAGTTCCCGGCCCGAACGGGGCTTCATTCCTTTGGGGGAAATAATTATGGATTTAATACTGCCGGTCTCATCGTCAATAATTAAATCAGAATCGCCCACAAAGCCAAGCCGGGCACCATCATGCAAATTTATAATTTCCTTCCGGGATAAACGGGATAATTCCAAATCAAGAGCCCCCTTTTATTTTGTCCATAACCTGCAGCAAAAGCGGCTGTACCACAGAGAATAAAAGTGCCAAAAAAGCCAGGGGTTCCATTTTTATACCATAAATATTCCATTTATCGGCAACGTCCATCTGCAAAAAAGATACTAACAAAACAAGGGAAAGATAAATACCGCCCGCTGTGGCAATTAAGTCCTGCAGCGCCTGGGAGAACGGTGACGGCTTGGCATGCTCCGGGACCTCCTGCGTTAAGCGCTTCTTATTCTGAACCCGCAACAGCAGGGACAACGCCAGCAAAAACAGAATGAACATCAGCGCTGTCAAGTTATACATGCCTCCTACGCATAATTTTTAAAACCAACTCATCCAGTTCTTCACTTTTGCAAAGCACTTCCGGATTACAAAGCTCCCCCTGGTTTTTGTAGAAAGTATGTAACAACTCCTGTTGCAGTTTTTCCAGCAAGGCCTGTTCACAGATGTCCATCAGCAGACCTCCTATACGCCGGTATGGCCAAAACCTCCTTTGCCACGGGCCGTATCCGGCAGTTTTTCGCATTCGGCCAAATCCGCCCGGGTGAGTTTTGCCAAAACCATCTGGGCGATTCGGTCTCCCCGGGTAATAACAAACGGTTCGCGGCCCAGATTGGCTATAATCACTTTCACCTCTCCACGGTAGTCGGCATCCACGGTGCCCGGGCTGTTTAAAACAGCAATGCCCTGTTTCAGGGCCAGGCCGCTGCGGGGGCGTATCTGCACTTCACAGCCGCGGGGAACCGCCATCTGCAACCCGGTGGGAATCAGTGTGCGGTTGCCCGGCAAGAGCACTACAGGCTCATCAAGGGCGGCCAGGATATCCATACCTGCCGCATCGTCGGACATATACCGGGGCAGCGGCAGGTCTGCTGCATGGGGAAGTTTGTGAACAAAGAGCTTTGCCGTATCCATAAGTTTATTGCTCCTTTACCGTTTTTCCCCAAGGTTACCCTCTTTAAGAAAAGTTGTCAAGCTACTGACTCCAAAGCTGCACCCATACATGGCCGCCGCCGGCACCGGAGTGAATTTGGATAAACTTATCCGTGGAGTTGCGAAATTTAAAATCAAGGTAATCGGTCACCGTGGCATCCCGCCCCGGCCTCACATACCCCACTTGAATACTGTGTGGATACCTCTCTATTATTTCCAAATCGGCAGCCAGAGCAGCATTGTACACTGTGGTAGCCACCTGACAGACTCCACCGCCGATTCCCGTTCCTCCCACAATTGGTGCCATGCTGTAGCCGCGCTCAAAGGTACGGGGGCCGGTTACCTTGTTAAAGGAAAATACATCTCCCGGTGCCAGAATTGTGCGGTTCATATATTTGGCAGCCACATACAGGTTATCTGAGCGCCCCGCACTGCCGCCGCCGCTGGTGCTAAAAGAAGCAATTTTCTGGTCTATGGACTTAAATATCTCGGAAGTGATTTCCGGCTCCAGGTTTATTACCGCCAGCTCTACCCTTTCTCCTTTTTCTGCCTCCATTACCCGCCGCACAGTGGTGTACACATCCACCTGACGTCCCCTGACTTCAGGGATAATGCGGTCATTATTCGGGTCGTAGCGGGCGTTTTGAGGAGCCCGGTCCATGGCATCGGCCATCTTCTGCACCCGCTTTAGCACTTCTTTTTCCAGCATCCCCTCCATGGGAATGGCCTCCAGCATTACGCCGGAATTTACGCCGGCCTGGTAGCGCTCCACAGCCAGCTTAACGGTAAACACCACCGTAACCACAATAAGTAATATAAGAACACTAACGGTGATATTGGCTATGCTAAACTTACCGGTATGATTTCTGTTTATCAAGGCTCAGCCACATCCTTTTCCGGCCTGGAAGGGCTTAACAGCTCTGCCAGCGTTACCGGCTCCAGACCCCTGCTGCGCAGCTGGGGAATAACCTCCCGCAAAAAGTCCGCCGTTTGTTCTGTGGGGTGCATCAGAATCAGACTGCCGTTTTGTGATTTGCTGAGTATTTTATCTACCATAACATCCACGCCGGGAAGCATCCAGTCCACCGTATCCACCGTCCACAGAATGAGCCGGCAATTTTCCTCTGCCGCAGCTTTGAGGACATTGGCGTTTAATTCTCCTTTATGCGGGCTAAAATAGGCCGGCCGTTTACCGGTGAGCTCTTCGATGGCGTCATTTGCCGCTTTGATATCTTCTTTGGCCTGGTCATACGTAGCATTGGCCATGCTGATGGCATCTGAATAGCCATGATTGGCCACAGCAAAACCTGCGTCCACAATACTTTTAGCCTCCTCCTCATTGGCCCGGGCCCAGCGCCCCACCAAGAAGAAAGTGGCCTGTGCTTTTTCCTGTTCCAACACATCCAGCATTTCCTGCAAATATTCATTACCCCAGGCCACATTTACCAGGAAGGCCACCTGAGGTTTTGCGGGATTTCCCTGATACAGCGGCCTTTCCGGAAAGTCAGCCAAAGTAACCGCTGCGGGAATCTCCCTGTACACCGGCTGCACTTTTGAATTCTCTTCTGCTTCCACAATCTGCTGCAAAGTAGCAGCCACATCCACTTCCAGGCCGCTTAACTCCGGGATGACGCCGTTTGTTTCCGGATCAAGCACCGCCTCAACGGGAGGGATGGCCTTTTCTTCAGCCAACCGGTTAATCACCGTTTCTGCTTCCTGTGGTGTAAGCCCCCCCAGGTTACTGCCGGCAAAAAATACGTTCTGCCGAATGTTTTTTGGGTAATGGTTTATCCGGCGGTATCCCTGGAAAACCAAAAGCAGCATCCCCAACAAAATTATAATGACTATTAACTGCCTGCCGTTTAGGACGTTAAAATAACGGTAGCGCATCTTTTTCACCTCATTTTTCCTTCTCCAACAGTTGGGTAACCGGGAGAATCTCATATTCCTGCATCTTCAGGCTCTGGATTATTACCGGAAGTGCATCTACCGCCTGGGTGGCATTGGTGTGAAAAAGAATTATGGCACCGTTATGAACCCGTTTAATAACCCGGGTAATAATCTTATCCACGCCGGGGTCAAGCCAGTCATGGGGGTCCACGCTCCAGAGCACCGTAGTGTATCCCCGGTCGGAAATGTAGTCGTAGACCTCCTGATTAATCTCGCCGTACGGAGGACGGAACAGCTGTGTCTGGACATTTAATTCTTCCTGCAGCGCCTCTTCCATCAGAGCAAATTCCTTGCTTAGTTCCTCTTCATTTAACTCCGTCAGACGCTTGTGCGCATAACCGTGGTGTCCGATTTCATGTCCCCGCAACAGTATTTCCCGGGCCAAATCCGCATTATTACGCAGCCAGGTACCTGGTAAAAAGAATGTGGCCTGAACTTCATAGCGGTCCAGAATATCAAGGATTCTTGGCAGCTCACCGGGCTGCCAGACAGCATCAAAGGTTAATGAAACCGCCTTTTCGTCGGTGGCGACATGATAGTAGGCTCCCGAAATGGTGGGGGAAAATACGCCCTGTGTTATTTGTCTGTGCAGCACAAAGGAAAGCACGATCAATACTGCCACCACCGCCAATAAAACCCGCTGTTTACGTTTTTTAATTCTCTTGTCTCTTATCATCTCACACCTTCTTCCGGTGGCTTTCATTGAATAAACCTGCTGCTCATCTTTATAATTGTTATGCCCTGCTGTGCGTAAAGATGCACAGCAAAAAGCCCGGCTATGCCGGGCCACAAGTATTTATTAAATATTAACGCCATTTCATAGCAAACTTTTCCAATAACACCACTCCCTGATACATAACGGCAGCAGCTACCGAAAGAATGATAACTCCTGTCATGACCAAATCCAGCCTGAAAACCTGGCCGCCATAGACTATCAGATAGCCCAAACCGGCTCGTGACACCAGAAACTCGCCCACAATGACGCCCACCCAGGACAGGCCCACATTAATTTTCAGAGCGGAAATAATGGTGGGAACGCTGGCCGGCAGAATCACTTTCTTCAAGATCTGCCAGCGGCTGGCACCAAAGGATTGCAGCAGTTTGATCTTATTGGCATCTACCTGGGAAAAACCGCTGTATACTCCTAAAATTGTTACCACCACCGAGATGAGCAGGGCCATGGCAATAATAGCCGTCATTCCCTGTCCTGCCCAGACGATAATTATTGGTCCCAGAGCAATTTTAGGCAGGCTGTTTAAGACCACCAGGTAGGGGTCCAGCACCGCTGAAATGAATTTAGACCACCATAGGATGACAGCGATTACAGTGCCTATCACCGTTCCCAGGGTAAATCCCACCACTGTTTCAAAAACAGTTATCCCGGTATGCATATACAGGTTTCCTTCATTATGAAGAGATACCAGGGTACGCATTACCCGGCTGGGCTGACTGGTGATAAACGGGTCGATCCAGCGCTGGGTTGCCGCCACCTCCCAGAGGGCGATAAATCCCAACAGCAGCAGAATTTGCACCGCGAAGATCTGCAGGCGGTAAATCCTTTGGCGGCGTAAATACTCTTTATGCTCGGGGGACACGAAGGAGTCAGAGCTGCGCTCAGACATGAATATCCAACTCCTTCCAGATGGTATTGAAGTAATCTTTAAATTCCACCGCATCACGGCATTTAATAGGTGTATTCACTTCACAGGTGAGAACAACATCATGAATGTTCTTGATGGTTCCCGGCCGCTTGGTGAACACAACCACACGGTTAGCCATGCTGATGGCCTCGGCGATATCATGGGTTACCAAAACCGTCGTTTTCTTTTCCTGCACAATAATTTCTTTAACCTCATCGGCCACCACAAGGCGGGTCTGATAATCCAGTGCAGAAAAAGCTTCATCCAAGAGAAGAATTTTGGGATTAATGGCCAGCGTACGTATTAAGGCAGCACGCTGGCGCATTCCCCCCGAAAGTTGACTGGGGTAAGCATTGCGAAACTCATAGAGTCCATAGCGCTGCAAAAGCCTTGTGACAAACTCCAGAGTTTCAGGGTTGATTTTGTTTTGCACTTCCAGTCCCAAAAGTACATTTTTCCAAATGGTTCGCCACTCAAACAACTGATCACTTTGCGGCATATATCCCACCATAGGTGTGGGCCCCAAAACTTTTTTGCCGTTTACCACCACTTCTCCTTCTGTGGGTCGAATGAGGCCCGCCACAATATTTAACAGAGTGGATTTCCCACAGCCGCTGGGGCCTACAATGCTGATAAACTCTCCGGGATAGATGTCCAGAGAGAAATCCTTAAGGGCAGCGGTCTCCCCCTCAGGGCTGTGGAATCTCATGCCGATATTTTTGATTTTCACCAGTGGTTCTGCCCCCATGGCTCTCTCCTTCCAAATTATTTAATGGCCTCCAGAGCAAAATCATTTGTCACCAGATCTTCATAGGGAGCTCTCTTTTCCAACTCTCCTGCCATCTCCATCACATCCTGCATACGGTTATAGGCTTCTTCGCTAAATACCGGGGTATCTGCCCAGGCGTCAATTTCTTTATAACGTCGGGCAACGTTGGTCAGCACCTCTTCATCGGCGTCAGGAAACGATGAACGAATAACCCGGGCTATTTCCTCCGGCTCGTTCTCCATTACCCAAACCTGGCCGCGATAAATGGCATCGGTAAACTGCTGCACCAACTCGCTGTTGTTCTCCAGAAAGCTTTTGCGGGCAGAGAAAACAGTATACGGTATCTCACCGCTGTCTTTACCCACCGAAGCCACCACAAAGCCCACGCCTTCCAGCTCCAGATTGGTGGCCACCGGCTCAAACAAGGTGACAAAATCACCTTCACCGCCGGTAAAGGCGCCACCCATCAGGGCAAACTGTATGTTGGTAATTAACTCCACGTCTTCACCCGGTGTAATCCCCTGATTTTTCAGCACATACTCCAGCGTCATCAGCGGCATCCCCCCGGGACGGCCACCGATAATGCTTTTGCCCCGGACGTTATCCCAGACAAAATCCGGGTCCGGTTCCCGGGCCATCAGAAATGAGCCATCCCGCTTGGTTAGCTGCGCAAAATTTACAGCGTAATCATCCTGCCCCTGATTGTAAACGTAGATTGTGGCCTCCGGCCCCATAAAGCCGATGTCGGCCTGCCCCGATAACAGAGCGGTCATAACATTATCTGCGCCCTGTCCGGTGGTTAATTCCAGTTCAATGCCTGCTTCCTCGAAAAAACCCAGGTTAATTGCAGCATACATGGGCGCATAGAAAACCGAGCGAGTCACTTCATTTAACCGCACTTTGGTCAGATCGTCCTGCCCGCCGCAACCGGTAAACACCACCGCCACCATCACCAAAATCATAAAAACAACCAAAAACCTACCGCTTTTCATGTAACAGCTCCCCTCCAAATGATTAAACTTCATATTATAATATTACAGGTGCAAAAAACTGTGAGCTGCTTAATTTAGACACCATTTTTGCAATAAATTCATATATATAACTGTAAACTTTCTTTTCATTACGTAAGGGAGGAGCACGTATGCAACAGCCTATTAAATTATCAGCCAATACTAACCAATCCAGCTATGCAGCCATGGAAGCGGTAACAGTCACCATTTATGCCCGCCGAAACGGAGACCCTGCTCCCAGTGAACAAATCAGCCTGGCGGTTTTTCGCCCCACAGGAACCAGGACTTACCGGACTAAAGTCCATACCGACAAAAACGGTATTTGCCACACTGTATTTCATCTGGACGCCCGGGACATCACCGGCAGTTACTCCGTGGAAGCACGGGCGTCCGACGGTTCACTGGCCCTCACATCTTTTCTGGTCATTTAAAAAAGGCGCTCGCTTATCAGTACCGGTTTTTGCTGCAGATTTGCTAACTGAAATGTTCAATTTTCCGACCGATAGAACACAAAAACAGCCATAAAAAGTACACCTCCAAATGTCAGATATGTGTCTAACATTTGGGGTGCACTTCAAAGAGATGGCTGTTTTTCTACTCCCAAAAAAAAGAACATAAACATAGTTTATGTTCTTCTTGGACGCCTGTCTCTGTCGTTGGAGCGTCTTCTGTCGTCACGGCGCTGCGGCGGTTCTTCTTCCACCATTTCACCCTGTGCGTTGGGTATAGCGGCACGACGGGAAAGGTCAATCCGTCCCCGATCATCGATACCGATAACCTTAACAGGGATTTCATCGCCAATGTTGACCACGTCTTCTGTCTTTTCCACCCGCTCATGAGCCAGGCGGGAGATATGGACAAGCCCGTCTTTGCCGGGGAGAATTTCCACAAAAGCGCCGTATTTCTCAACGCGGGTAACCTTACCGGTGTACACTTCGCCGGGCTGCACTTCTTTGGTGAGAGACTCAATCATCTCCAGTGCTTTTTTACCACTTTCGGGGCTGACCGCGGCAATGTAGATGGTGCCGTCCGGTTCAATATCGATATCCGCATCGGTTTCAGCTACGATCTTATTGATCATTTTACCGCCGGGCCCGATAACATCGCGAATTTTATCCGGATTAATATTAATGGTCATAATCCTTGGAGCATGAGGTGACAGCTCTTTGCGGGGCTCAGGAATCACCTCTGTCATTTTATTCATGATGTGCATATAGCCGTCCTTGGCCTGTTGTAAAGCCTTGGTGAGAATTTCACGGGAGAGGCCTTTAATTTTGATATCCATCTGCAGCGCAGTAATTCCTTCAGGTGTACCGGCCACTTTAAAGTCCATATCTCCCAGGAAATCTTCCATCCCCTGAATATCGGAGAGAATAGCCACATCGTCGCCTTCCACAATCAGGCCCATGGCCACACCGGAAACGGGCTTTTTCAGCGGCACACCGGCGTCCATCATGGACAGGGTGGAACCGCAAACACTACCCATGGAAGAAGAACCGTTGGACTCCACAACCTCTGATACCAGACGTATAGTATAAGGGAAATCTTCTTCAGAGGGCAGCACCGGGACCAAGGCCTTCTCAGCCAGAGCACCGTGCCCGATGTCGCGACGGCTGGCGCCGCGCATAAAGCCTGCCTCACCCACACTGTAGGGCGGGAAATTATAATGGTGCATGTAGCGCTTTGATTCTTCCAGTCCCAGACCGTCCAGGCGCTGCACTTCACCGGGAGCACCTAAGGTACAGACATTGAGCACCTGGGTTTGTCCGCGGGTAAAGAGGCCGGAACCATGAGTGCGGGGCAGAATACCCACCTCACTGGTAACGGGACGAATTTCATCGGACTTGCGGCCGTCGGGCCGCAGGTTTTCCTTTAGGATCATGGTGCGCATGGTTTCCTTGACCAAATTCTCGAAAGCCACCTTGACGTCCTTTTCATTTTCAGGGAAAATTTCGGCAAAATGCTCTATGGTTTCTTTCTTTGCTTCTGAGATAGCAGTCTCACGGGCGTGCTTCTCAATGGTGCGTACAGCCTGAGCCACTTTATCGCTGCAGAACTGCCGCACCTGCTCTGCTACCTCTGCATCGGGCTGAAATACATTAACTTGCATTTTTTCCTGGCCAACTTCAGCCACCATTTGCTCCTGCAGAGCCACAATCTCCTTGTTGGCATCGTCACCGGCCATAATTGCCTCCAGAACCTCATCTTCTGTCAGTTCATGGGCTCCCGCTTCCACCATCATAATACCGTCTTTAGTGCTGGCTACCACCAGATGCAGCTTCGATTGCTCAGCCTGTTCCTGGTTCGGGTTAATCACCGGCTTACCGTCTATCCAACCCACCACCACCGCACTGAGCGGTCCGGCAAAGGGAATATTGGAAATAGACAGGGCCGCCGAGGCACCCACAATGGAAAGCACTTCAGGAGGGTTGTCCTGGTCCACCGATAAAACCGTGGTAACAATATGTACGGCGTTACGGAAACCCTTGGGGAATAACGGACGGCACGGACGGTCTGTAAGGCGGGCGGACAGAATGGCCTTTTCCGTGGGACGGCCTTCACGTTTAATGAAACCGCCGGGTATCTTGCCCACTGCATATAATCGTTCTTCATAGTCCACCGTCATGGGGAAAAAGTCCACCCCTTCACGGGGCTCGGCCGAAGCAGTGGCGGTGGACAAAACAACGGTGTCACCGTAACGGAGCACCACGGAGCCGCTGGCCTGCTTGGCAATGCGGCCGGTTTCAATGCTTAATTCTCTGCCGGCCAACTGCATTTTGTAAACCTTCATACCATACATCCTCTCTCATTTTCGCCACAGTTGTGTGGCATCATAATTTTCTGTGTAAAAAAAGCGGGGTTTCCCCCGCTTTTTTATCACAGATATACGCACCGGGAAACTATTTACGCAATTTAAGCTTGGCCAAAATAGTGCGGTAACGCTCGGCATCAATTTTCTTCAGATAATTGAGCAAACCACGACGCTGACCAACCATTTTCAACAGGCCGCGACGGGAATGATGGTCTTTCTTATGCTCTTTTAAATGCTCTGTCAGATAGTTGATCCTTTCTGTCAGCAGAGCAATCTGGACTTCCGGAGAACCGGTGTCGTTGTCATGAAGACGATGTGTATTAATCACATCCTGTTTGCGGGTTGTATCCATGCTCATGCTTTCACCTCCTTTATTTTTCTACCCCCTTAAGCCAAGACAAACGTCGGAGAAACTCGATTACCCGAGCTTAAGGTTAACAAGACAAATTGTATCATAATAATACTGCCGGCGCAAGAAAATACAGTAATTGTAGCATTTCAGGCCTTGGCAATAATGGTTCGCGCCAAATCGATATCATTTCTGATTTGTGCCCTGAGAGCTTCAGGTCCGGAAAAGGCCTTCTCTTCTCTGATTTTTTGTATAAATTCCACCATTAATTCGTGGCCGTAAAGATTTTTTTGCGTGTCCAGCAAATGTACTTCCACCGAAGGCTCTGTCTTGCAGAATGTGGGACGTTTCCCCACATTGGTCACTGCCCAGAATCGTTCTTCACCCAGCAGGGCTTTGGTAAGATAAACGCCGTGTGCAGGCCTGATGATTTCACAGGGCACCTGCAGATTTGCGGTGGGGAAACCAAGAGTACGTCCACGGCCGTCACCGTGGACCACTTCTCCCCGTAAATAAAAGGGGTAGCCCAACATATCGGCGGCGGCCTCTACCCTGCCTTCCAATAAGAGCTTTCTCACTGCGGTACTGCCCACAGGTTCACCATGGACCGATACCGGATTCACCACTTCCACAGTAAACCCCAGTCTCTCTCCCAGAAGCTTTAATTCCGCGGGGTTACCCAAACCACGCCGGCCAAAGGAATAATCAAACCCCACCACTACACCGGAGACACCCAGCTTGCCGTGCAGGACTTCTGTGGCAAAAGATTCCGGCGGCATACCGGCAAATTCGCGGTTAAAGGGATGTACAATGACATAGTCAACACCCACCTGGCCCAGCATATGAATTCTGTCCTCCATGGTCATTAACAGCGCAGGAGCTTTATCCGGTGCCAAAACTGAAAGAGGATGGGGCGAGAAAATAAGCACTGCGCTTTTGGCACCATGCTTTTTTGCTGTCTTCACCGTGGTGTTTATAATCTCACGGTGGCCAAGGTGGACTCCGTCAAAATTTCCCAGCGCCACCACTGCACATCCGTCACATTTTTTTCTAAATGATTGAATCCCCTGAATAATTTCCATAACTTCACCGTTTAATCCTTATTAAAAACTTTTTCCGGTTTCAGCCGGCCCTCTTTGATGCGACCTACGGCAAGAAACTGTTGCTTCTCAGCGTAAATCCGCACCAGGCTTCCCTCAGACAAATCAACTGTATCCAAAGAAATGGTATTGCCGTTTGCCACACGCCCGGCCTGTTGGTGCGATAAACTTATGGCGGGCAAATGGCCCAAAGCTGTATCGGCACTTAAAAGCACAGCGGACAATGATTCTTTCTGGCCCAGCGCAGACAACTCTTCCAAAGTAAAGCTGTCCTGAAGCAGAAACGGCCCTACCCCGGTACGCAACAGAAAAGACATGTGCCCCACTGTGCCTAGTTTTTCAGCAATTTCCCGGCATAGTGTCCGCACATAGGTGCCCCGTGAGCAGGCCACATCAAAAGTGATTTTTTGCTTGTCCACCTGCAACAGTTTCATACTGTAGACGTGAATTTCCCTGGCTTTGCGGTCCACTTCCCCACCCTGTCGGGCCAGTTCATATAATTTTTTTCCTCCCACTTTAACTGCTGAATACATGGGAGGTATCTGGGTTTGCTGCCCCACAAAGCTGCTTAAAACCTTGGTAATTTCCTGCTTATTTAAAACAGGGACGGCCTGCTCTGCCACCATCGTGCCCGAAGCATCTTCGGTATCTGTTGACTTTCCCAGAGTAAGTTCGGCACGATATACCTTATCCATGTGCAGCACATATTCGGAAACCCGGGTAGCCTGTCCCAGACAAACAGGCAAAACTCCGGCAGCGCCGGGATCCAGGGTTCCGGTGTGGCCGATACGGCGCATACTGCTCAAACGCCGCAAGAAGCTGACTACATTGTGGGAGGTCATTCCCGGTGGTTTGAGAATGTTAATAATTCCGTTCATTGATACACTTCCTGCTCCACTGCCGCCAATACGGTTTTGCGTGCATCGGCAAGCTTCATGTCCAAAGAGCACCCGGCTGCCCGGGCATGTCCACCGCCGCCCAGTGCCTGGGCCACTTTACCCACGTCGGCATTGTGAGAGCGAAGGCCCACCTTCACGGTTTTATCTGCCTTTTCCCGGAAAAAAAGGCCGACGTCCACACCTTGAATATTTTTTGCGTAATTTACAATACCGTCCAAATCCTCATCCCCGGCGCCGCAGAGCTTTATTTCCTTTTCGGTTAAAGCCATCCAGGCCACTTTGCCGTCGGCGTTAAACTCCAGTGAATTTAGCGCTTCCCGCAGAACACACACCGCAGTGCGTGAGCGGAGATCAAAGACACGGGGTGTAATCTCCCTGGGGGAGGCCCCGGCCTCCAGCAAATGAGCGATGACACGGTGTGTCCGGGCCGTGGTATTTTCATATTTGAAAGAGCCGGTATCGGTGCTGATGGCCACATAAAGGGCGGCTGCCACCGCCGGATCCAGCGGTGCTTCCAGGACTGAAAGCAGCTCATAAACAATTTCACCGGTGGCAGAAGCTTTTTCATCAACATAATTTATCCGGCCAAAAAGATTGTTGGTGGGATGATGGTCAATGTTAATGATTATCCGCTCTTTTATCTGTTCCCAGACCGGTGCGACCCGGTCCTGATCACTGCAATCAAGGGTTACCACGCAATCAAAGTCGGCCCCGGGCAGTTCCCCGGAGACAATCAGCTCTGCTCCTGTCAAAAAACAGAATCGCTTTGGCACAGGATCAGCTGAAAATAAAGTGACATTCCGGCCCAACTGCCGCAAAGCATATCCAAGGCCCAACAGAGAGCCGATGGCATCTCCGTCGGGTTGAATATGTGTGGTCAAAAGAATATTGTTTGCAGACTTTAACCGGGCGGCAATCTCCTGCAGGCTACTCACCGGATTGACCTTCCCCGCCGGGATTTAAATCCGCCAGAATTTTGTTGATATGGGCACCGTATGCTATTGATTTATCCAGGTGAAAAGAGATTTCCGGAGTATGGCGCAGGCGGATGCGTTTGCCGATTTCACTGCGAATAAAGCCCACAGCACGGGAAAGCGCAGACAATGTTTCCTGCTGCTCTTCTTCGCTGCCCAGCATACTGATAAAAAGTTTTGCGTGTCGAAGGTCCCGGGTTACCGCCACATCTGTCACACTGATTAGGCCTGTCACCCGCGGATCTTTGATTTCAGTTCGCAGGATACTGCTAACTTCCCGCTTTATCTCTTCGCCCACCCGGTGGGCACGTTGATCCGTCATCTAAATCCCTCCAATGTTTCCGGCTTTTTAGAGGATTTCCATATCTGTTTTGGTTACCAGAACGTCCGGATTTTGCTCAATATAGTTTAGCACCTGTTCCAACGAACGATGCATCAGCGCGCTGCTGCCGGAAATTCCGGCAATCCCCAGCACCGCAGACTGCCACTTATCCTGATCTCCCACCTCGGCAACAGAAATATTAAACTTCTGCCGCAGACGGGCTATCAGTGATTTCAATACCGCTCGTTTCTCTTTGAGAGAATGAATGCCGGGAAGGCGCAAAGTTACCGTAAGAATACCTATGGCCATGACTACGCCGGCTGAACCTGCTCCATGGTATAGGCTTCGACAATGTCGCCTTCTTTATAATCATTGAACTTTTCCAAAAGAATTCCGCAGTCATAACCTGTCTGCACTTCCCGTACGTCATCCTTAAAGCGTTTCAAGGTATCCATTTTACCTTCATGAATAACAATGCCGTCGCGGATTACGCGGACATCGGCATTTCTGGTTATCTTGCCTTCCAGCACATGGCAGCCGGCAATGGTACCCAACCGGGAAACCTTAAACAGATGGCGAACCTCCGCCTGGCCAAGAACCACTTCCTTAAACTCAGGTGCCAGCATGCCGGTCATGGCCGCCTTTACGTCCTCCAGCGCTTCATAAATTACCCGATACAGACGCAGTTCCACGTCTTCGCGCTCCGCCATCTTGCGGGCGCTGGGTTCGGGACGCACATTAAAGCCGATAATAATGGCATCAGAAGCAGAAGCCAACATCACATCTGATTCGGTTACAGCACCCACTCCACCGTGAATCACCTGCACCCGTACTTCATCATTGGACAGTTTGAGAAGCGATTCTCGCAGCGCTTCCACCGAACCCTGCACATCGGCTTTGGCAATAATATTTAAGTCTTTGCGTTCCCCTTCCTGAATCTGACTGAATAAATCATCCAGGGAAACCTTGGCAGACTTTTTCAACTCCACTTCGCGACGCTTGTCGGAGCGTTTTTCGGAAATCTGTCGAGCCATTTTATCGTCGGTGACCACCTGCAGCATATCGCCGGCTTCCGCCACGTCGTTTAAACCTAAGATTTCCACCGGTGTGGCCGGACCCGCCTTTTCAATGCGATTGCCGCGGTCATCCACCATGGCCCGCACCTTGCCGTAGATGGTTCCGCAGATGATGGAATCTCCCACTTCAATGGTGCCGTCCTGAATCAATACGGTGGCCACCGGGCCCCGTCCTTTATCCAGCTTGGCTTCCACCACTGTACCCAGAGCCGGTTTATCGGGGTTGGCTTTCAACTCCGCCATTTCGGAAACCAGAAGAATCATCTCCATTAGAGTATCCAGGCCTGTGTGCTTTAAGGCAGATACGTCCACAAAGACGGTGTCGCCGCCCCAATCTTCGGGAATCAGCTCATATTCGGCGAGCTGCTGCTTAACCCGGTCCGGATTGGCGTTAGGTTTATCAATCTTATTCACCGCGATAATAATGGGTACATCGGCGGCTTTAACGTGGTTAATGGCTTCCACCGTCTGCGGCATGACGCCATCATCGGCGGCCACCACCACAATGGCAATATCTGTTACCTGAGCTCCGCGGGCACGCATGGCTGTAAATGCTTCGTGTCCGGGGGTATCAAGAAAAACTATCTTCTTGTCGTTATACTCAGCCTGGTAAGCGCCGATATGCTGAGTAATACCGCCGGCTTCCTGTGAAGTCACATTAGCCTCACGGATGGCATCAAGCAGCGAGGTTTTACCATGGTCAACGTGGCCCAGAATGGTAACCACCGGCGGGCGGGGACGAAGATCTTCTTCTTTGTCCTCCTCTGTTTCCACCAGCTTCTCCTCCAGGGTATCCACCTTAACTTCAACCTCAAAACCCTGTTCTTCCGCCAGCATTTTGGCAATATCGGTATCCACAGCCTGGTTAATGGTTGCCATTACTCCCAGGCCAATCAGTTTACTGATAACGTCCGAAGCACTAACTCCCATTTTATCAGCCAGCTCACCTACGGTGATGCGGCCTTCTAAAACCACAGTCCGTTCCTGTCTTTCCTGTTCGGACAGAAGACGGGCTTCACGCCTTGCCTTGCGCTCCCTTTTATCAACCCGTTTTTTCCCCCGGCGTTGCTGTTTCTGTTTCTTATCGCGGGGGCCTTGGCCGGGCGCTGCGCTTTTGGGTCCGCGTTGTTGCTGCGGCTTGGCCTGCGGCTTGGCCTGTGGTTTGTTTTCCGTTTTTTTTCTGGGTTGATCCTTTTGCGCCCCAGCGCCCTGGGCCTTTTTTGCTTCGGCAGCCTTAGGGGCTTTACCGCCGTCTTTTTTGGGCGGCTGAGGTTTGTTTTCCTTTTGTTTCTGTGCCTGAGCAGGCGGTTGTGTGGCGGGAGCCTCACCTTTACCGGTAAGCTGATAGGTAATCCGCTTCACAGCCTCTTCATCCACCACACTCATGTGGTTTTTAACTTCAAAGCCAATATCGGCTAATAAGTCAATAATTCTTTTACTTGGAACATCCAACCTTTTTGCCAGTTCATACACTCGGGTTTTTCCCATATACTACACCTCCATTAGTTTTGCCTCCTTAAAACAGTTGGTCAATGAATTACGATAGAAAAAGTTCTTTTAACCTGTTCGCAAAGCCATCATCCAGTACTGCTACAGCGGAACGGGGCGATGTACCTAAAGCCATGCCCAGCTCCGTCTTGTCCTCTACACGGACATAAGGCACACGGTAATACGTGCATTTATCAATATATTTTTTTGCAGTGGCTGCACCGGCATCTTCTGCCAGAATCAAAAGCTTGGCACGGCCACTGCGAATGGCAGAGAGATTTGCTTCTTCCTGCATGGATAATTTGCCGGCACGGCGGGCCATGCCCAGAAGTGAAAGTGCTTTCTCAGACATCACCATCATCCTCCGGTAGTTTAGCAGCTATCTCCTGCACCACGGCGGGAGAAACAGGGTGTTTCAGACTGCGCTCAATCCGCTTTCCTTTGGCCGCCGCCTCCAGACAGCTTCGTTTTTGGCAGATGTAGGTGCCGCGGCCCGCTTTTTTGCCGGAAGGGTCCATCTCCACTTTCCCCTCCGGAGTACGAACAATCCGCACCAGTTCCCGCTTATTTTTTTGTTCCTGACAACCAATACAGGTCCGCAGTGGTACTTTACGGGGTTTCATCATCCTCATCTCCCTTTTCGGGACGGTATACCGCTTCAACAAGTTCATCCGGTACTCCGGGAACGGTGTTTTCCGGATCAATAACATCTTCATCATTGCCGAAAAGCTCGCTTCGTTCCTCCACCGGCAGCCCTTGCCGCTCAGCAGCCTGGCTCTCACTGGTGATATCGATTTTCCAACCTGTAAGCTTTGCCGCCAGCCTGGCGTTTTGCCCCTCTTTGCCAATGGCCAGAGAAAGCTGATAATCGGGAACTACCACGCTGGCCACTTTTTGTTCCTGATGCAGAGATACCGACATCACTTTAGCCGGTGAAAGGGAGTTGGCCACAAAAATCACCGGATCCTCATCCCACTTTACAATATCTATTTTTTCACCGCGCAATTCGGTAACAATTGCCTGTACCCTTGCTCCTTTGGGGCCCACGCAGGCGCCCACCGGGTCCACATCCTTATTTTTGGAGTAAACAGCCAGTTTAGAGCGGTACCCGGCTTCACGAGCCACAGACTTAATCTCCACGGTACCGTCAAAAATTTCCGGAACTTCCAGCTCAAACAGTCTCTTTAACAGGCCCGGGTGTGTCCTGGAAACAAAAATCTGCGGTCCCTTGGAGGTTTTCTTCACTTCTGTGATATAGGCTTTTACCCGTTCACTCTGCCTGTAATCATCGCCGGGCATCTGCTCGGTGGGCAACAGTACCGCTTCAGTCTTGCCCAAATCCATAATCACATTTTTCTGCTCCATGCGCTGAACAATACCGGTGATGATATCCTCTTCACGATCGATATATTCGTCGAAAACAATTTCCCGTTCAGCTTCGCGAATCCGCTGAATCACAACCTGCTTTGCAGTCTGGGCGGCGATCCGGCCGAAATTTTTCGGAGTAACCTCTTTTTCCACAATCTCTCCGGGCTCATAGCGGGAATCTATCTTCTGGGCATCCTGCAAAGATATTTCCAGTTGTGGATCGTTTGACTCCTCTTCCACCACTTCCAGCCGGGTATAAACTTTTATCTCCCCGGATTCCCGGTTCAGCTGCACACGAACATTGGCGGCAGCATTAAAGTTGCGCTTATAAGCAGATACCAGTGCCGCCTCAATTGCTTCAAACAGCACCTCTTTTTTTACACCTTTTTCTTTCTCAATGGCATCCATGGCCGCCAAGAATTCTTCATTCATAATCGTACCTCCCTCCATTGCCCCTTATATGAAAGCCAGGTTTGCTTTGGCAACCTGGGTTCGGGGAATTCTCACTAAGTTATTGTTCTCAACTTCCAGAAGAATTTCTCCTTCTTCCAATCCACGCAGTATGCCGCCATACTTTTTTTTGCCCTCCAGCGGCGCAAAAAGCTTAATGGACACCGGCTTCCCGGCAAACCGCACAAAATCCTCATCCTTTTTTAGCGGACGTTCTATGCCCGGTGAGGAAACCTCTAAATGATAACTCTGTTCGATGGGGTCCACCCGGTCCAGTTCATCACTTAAGGCATGGCTCATCTCCTGGCAGTGGTCCAGGGTGATGCCCCCTTCCCTGTCGATAAACACTCGCAGAATCATTTGGCTGCCTTCCTTGACGTATTCCACATCCACCAGTTCAAAACCCAGCTTCTCCGCCAAAGGATCGGCAATAGCCGTGACCCTCTCTGCAATATTTGACACCACAGTCCCTCCATCATTAAAAGATATGTACTTCTTTTAGTTTGTGTAATTTGTGCAGAAATTAGCAATGGTGCGTAACAAAACGGAAGAGTGGGCGGGCCCACTCTTCACGAAGTGATTAGTTATATTTCACAAGTATTTTACCACAACTGGAAACAAACCGCAAGTAACTCACTTAGGACTGTCGATCCGGGCATAATAACGGACAATTTCCCAATACATCTTCATTCTGGCCGCAAAGCCCTTAAAAACTCCCAGCTTCTCTTCTTTGGTCACATGGGTAAGATCGTCCAGAAAGACCTCCCGTACCGGCAGGTTCCGGGCCTCAACCAATCTGGTTATGGCCACCTCCACACCAAAGCGGGAAATGTCTAAATCATCAACGGCTTCCAGCACATCACGGCGCACCGCCCGCTGCCCTGAAAGATAAGGTGCTACCTTCTGTGCCAAATCGGTGGCCACCCGGCCGTTTTCAAATAGCCCGATACTCATCACCGTATCATTGTTGGTTACCGGGTCCAAAAGCTGCTCCACATGATCTGTGCGCAAACCAATAAGATCCGCATCCAAAAAAAGCACCACATCGGCACGGCTGCGGTCCAGGCCGGCCTGAATGGCGCCACCTTTACCGCGGTTTTCATCCAGGTTCACCAATGTAACCGCCGAGTACTGTGCCACCACCTGGGCAGTTTGATCCGTGGATCCGTCGTTTACCACAATCACTTCTTCTATGCGCGGGACCTGTCCCAGAACTTCCAAAACGCCGCCTATGGTTTTTTCCTCGTTATAAGCGGGAATGATGGCGATTATTCTCATTGAAACTACCCACTTCCCTTTTGCCTGCCCGCCAGAAAATCGTGCAGATATGTCATAAATTCATCAAGCAGCTGCTCCTGCGGGACTTTGCGGATAATTTTTCCTTCACGAAAGATTAAGCCCTGATTTTTTCCGCCGGCGATGCCCAAATCCGCTTCCCGGGCTTCGCCGGGGCCGTTAACCGCACATCCCATCACCGCCAGGGTAAGGGGTTCTTTGATATGGGCGATGCGCTCCTCCACTTCTTTGGCCAGCTCCATTAAACCAATCTGGCAGCGCCCGCAGGTGGGACATGACACAATCCGGGGGCCAAAACGGCGCAGTTCGCAAGCCGTAAGGATTTCTTTGGCTACCGGAATTTCTTTTGCCGGGGGAGCTGTGAGGGAAACACGCAGAGTATCGCCAAGCCCGTCCAAAAGCAGGGCACCGATACCCACCGCAGAAAACACGGTTCCGCCAAACTGGGAACCGGCTTCGGTAACACCTATATGCAGCGGGTAATTTACTTCTTTTGCCAATAATCTGTAGGCCGCCACCGTCAGTGGAACCGACGAAGCTTTAAGGGATACCACCACATCGGTAAAACCCAGTTTCTCCACCAACCCGATATGATCCAGCGCAGACTCCACCATGGCTTCCGGTGTAGCTTTGCCGTATTTGGCTAAAAGCCGCTTCTCCAGAGAACCGGCGTTTACACCGATGCGGATGGGTACCCGCTTTTCCCCGGCCAAATCAACCACCTGGGCCAGCCGCTTCTCTCCGCCGATATTGCCCGGGTTTATCCGCAGCTTTGCCACCCCGGCGTGCAGTGCCGCCAGAGCCAGGCGATGATTAAAATGGATATCGGCCACCACCGGCAAAGGGGATTGAGCCACTATTTCCGGCAATGCGTCCGCTGCTGTTTCATCGGGCACAGCAACGCGGACCAACTCACACCCGGCTGCAGCCAGTTCATTAATTTGCTCTAAAGTTGCTGAAACATCAGCTGTGGCTGTGTTTGTCATGGACTGAATCACAACAGGCGCACCGCCACCAATGGTTAGCGGCCCCACCTGCACCGCTTTGGTATCCTTCCGCAAAAACATCGGTGCGCTCCTTTTTGTTAGAAAATATTTAATCTGACCAAGTCATTAAATGTAACGACCAACATTAACAGAATCAGCATGGTAAAGCCGATAAAATGCACAAATGATTCTTTCTGCGGATCGATGGGTTTGCCCCGGACTCCCTCCAGCAGCAAAAACATCAGCCTGCTACCATCCAGTGCAGGAATGGGCAGCAAATTGATAACGCCCAGATTCAGGCTGATAAGTGCCGCCAGGGAGAGCACTTCGGTCATACCGGTTCGGGCCACCTCACCTACCATGCCAATAATACCAACCGGACCCATAACATCGGGGGCGATGGCACCGGTGATCATTTGCGCTATACTGGTTACAAAAAACACCAAGACACTGAAGGTGTACGTCACACCTTGGCTAAGAGAGGCAAAAAGAGCATACTTGCGATATTCAGGCCCGATGCCAATTAACCCCACTCCGGCATCCGGATCTTCTTTGGGGGTAACGCGGACCGACTGACTTTCCCCTTCACGGATGAACTCGATGGTGATCTCCTGCTCCGGGTGGGCATGAATTCGGGAAGTTATCTCGAACCAATCATCCACCGGTTCACCGGCAACGGAAACTATCCGGTCTCCTTCCTGCAGTCCCACCTGCTCTGCGGGAGCTCCTGGTTCAACTGTCCTGATAACGTTGGTGGGTACCCCCCAAAACGCAAAAAATATCAATGAAAACAACAGTACGGCCAGAATCAGGTTCATAATGGGGCCGGCGGCAATAACGGCAAAACGACTCAGAACGGATTTCTGCTGAAAGCTGCCTTCTTCATTGCTTTCTTCCGGATCTTCTCCCACCAGTCGCACAAAACCTCCCAGCGGAAACGCCCGCAGGGAGTAGTCTGTCTCTTCTGAACGCCAGCTAAAAAGCTTAGGGCCAAAACCGATGGCAAATTCATACACGCCGATGCCCACTTTTTTAGCCACTGCGTAATGTCCCAGTTCATGAAAGAAAATCAGAACGCCAAAAATCAGAATCGAAGCAACAAATGTCAGCATTGTTTCACCCTTTCATTCCTGCACTCTCCCGGGCCAGGCGCCGCGCCTCCCGGTCGGTCTCTGCCAATGTGTCGAAATCAGGTGTGGTAATTACTTTATGTTTATTCATCACCGTTTCAATTATACGAGGGATGGTTAAAAAGCCGATTTCCCCCTTTAAAAACAGGGCCACCGCCTCCTCATTTGCCGCATTTAAGACACAGGGCATACTTCCGCCTTCTCTGCCGGCGGCGTAGGCCAGATCCAAACAGGGAAAAACCTCTCTGTCCGGCGCGGCAAAGTGCATACTGCCCAACTGCTCCCAGGAAATGCGGGGCGCATCGCCGGGCAGACGCTCCGGCCAGGTCAGGGCGTACTGAATCGGCACCCTCATATCAGGAGCACCAAGCTGTGCCAGTACTGCTCCGTCACAAAACTCAACCAAAGAATGAATGATACTTTCACGGTGGACCACCACATGGATTTGTTCATAGGCCGTGTCAAAAAGCCAGCGGGCCTCCATCACTTCCAAGCCTTTATTCATCAGGGTAGCTGAATCGATGGTGATTTTAGCACCCATATCCCAGTTGGGATGTTTAAGAGCATGGGCGGCAGTTATATGGGCCAGCTCATCCTGGGTTTTCCCAAAGAAGGGGCCGCCGGAAGCGGTCAGGACAATTCTTTCCACCGCACTGATTTTTTGCCCCTGCAAACACTGAAAGATGGCGGAATGTTCACTGTCCACCGGCAAAATATCTACCCCACCGGCGGCAGCCAGCTCCATGGCCAGGTGGCCCCCGGCCACCAGGGATTCCTTATTGGCCAGCGCCAGGGTGTTTCCCGCAGAGAGAGCCGCCAGTGTGGGGCCCAGGCCGGCAAAGCCAACTAATGAGTTTAAAACCATATCTGTATCGGCATCCGCCGCCAGCCGCGAAACTTCGTCGGCGCCGGCTAACACCTGGATATCTACGTCTGCCAGAGCAGACTTAAGCTCATTGTAACAGGAAACGTCGGAAATTGCTACCATGTCCGGCATAAAGCGGCGGGCCTGATGAGCCAGTTGCTCTACACTGGTGTTTGCCGCCAGGGAGCGAACGCGAAAGCGCTCCGGATAAGCGCCGATAACCTGCAGAGCCTGAGTACCAATGGACCCGGTTGAACCTAATAGTGTAATATTCTTCATCTAAACGACTCCCTCAGGTGAGAATTAAAAAAACAGGTATGCCAGAGGAGCGGCAAAAAGCAGACTGTCTATGCGGTCCAATACGCCGCCGTGTCCGGGAAGAAACGATCCTGAATCCTTGATATTTGCCCAGCGCTTCAGGGCTGATTCAGCCAAATCACCCAGCTGGCCCGCCACCGAAAGGGTAAGACCCAAAATAAGGGCAGGCAAGCGCACCAAGCCCAGTTGCGGGGCTAAAAGGGCCAGGATCAGGCCGGTGGCCAGCATTCCTCCCAGAGCTCCTTCCACCGACTTTTTGGGGCTGACAGCGGGAATCAGTTTATGGCGACCCACACTCATTCCCACCAGATAAGCGCCGGTGTCGGAGGCCCATACCGCCACAAACACGGTCAAAACCGCGGAAAAACCGGTGTTAAGCTCCCTCAGCAGCACAAAAAAGCCCATTAAGCCGGTAACATAGACAAAGCCCCAGAGCAGAAAGGATAAAATCCTGAAATCGCGGGGATATGTAAGCACCCAAAAAATATTTATAAATACAAAAATAGCAAAAAAGCCGGCGCTAAATGCTGTGAATCCCTGCAACCAAAGTAATGCGGTGAGCAAAACGTGACCGCCAAAACCCAGAATCATAGAGCCCTTGTCATCTATTGCCGTTAAGGTGTAATACTCCCGCAGAGCCAAAAGCCCAACTAAGGTAATCAGCGCCACATATAGCAGACCACCTAAATATGACACGGCAATAACAACAGGAATTCCCACCAGAGCACTGGCCAACCGCTGCCTGAACATGCGACCCCTCCTACAGTTTAATGCCGCCGAAACGGCGATCGCGATTTTGATACGCTTCTATGGCTTCCAATAAATGTCCGCGGTCAAAATCCGGCCAGTACACATCGGTAAACCACAGCTCGGCATACGCAAGCTGCCAGAGCAGGAAATTACTTAGGCGGATTTCCCCGCTGGGACGGATTAACAAATCCGGATCGGGCAAATCTGCCGTATATAAATGATTATCCACCGTTTCTTCATCAATATCCCCGGGGGATATGAGGCCCGAGGCGGACTTTTCGGCAATGTCGCGCACGGCATGAATAATCTCGGCCCGACTGCCGTAGTTTAGGGCAAAGTTTAGGATCATGCCTGTATTTTGTGCCGTGGCGGCCATGGCTTCATCCACCGCTTCCCTGGTATGCCGGGGAAGGCCATCGGCGGAACCAACCATCACCACTTTAACATTCTTCTCTATAAGCTCCGGCAGATCAGTGCGCAGAAACTCCTTTGGCAGACGCATCAAAAAGTCTACTTCCCGCTTGGGCCGGCTCCAGTTTTCTGTAGAAAAGGCATATACGGTGAGTACTTTAATGCCCAGTTCATCGGCGGACCTGATGGTGCGGCGCAGTGCCACCATACCTGCGTGATGTCCAGCCGTTCGCGGCAGGCCGCGATGGGATGCCCAGCGGCCGTTACCGTCCATAATAATGGCTACATGCTGAGGGATAGCACCGTCCACAGGCTCATTGCTGCTTTCTTTATTTTTAAAAAACCGGCGTAAAAACCAGACCAAATGGCTCACCTCAGATCTATCTGAAAAACGGCCCCCTCTGACTGAGGGGGCCACGAGTATTAAACTTCTTTATTCCTCGATAATTGCATCGCTTGGGCACTCATCAACACACAGACCGCACTCTGCACAGTCGTCATTGATTGTGTAGACGTCCCCCTCAACAATGGCATCGCTTGGACAAGAGTCCAGGCATGCACCACAGGCAACACATTCGTCCGTAATCTTATAAGTCATATCTTCTACACCTCCTTTCCCCAATCCTCTGCCGCCACCGTCAACTCCAGAACATCACGTTCTTTATCAAAACGCTGCCGGATAACCCGCAAAGGACCGGGATCCCGGTGTTTCGGCGGTGCCGTTGTGCTGATCTGCACCGTAAGCCCGTTTTGTTCTGCCACATCAACAGCATCGGCAATATGTTTTGTGAGGACATCAGGGATGTCTCTCCTCCGGTCCATACTAGACCTCCATAATCTCTTTTTCTTTAGCATCGAGAACACTGTCTGCTTCGGCAATAAATTTATCTGTGAGCTTTTGTATATCGTCTTGTGCCTTATGTAGCTCATCTTCAGTAATTTCGTTGTCCTTTTCCAGGCGCTTCAGATCTTCGTTGGCATCACGGCGGATGTTGCGGATGGACACCCGGCCATCTTCAGCCTTTTTCTTGCTTACTTTGACCAGTTCTTTGCGCCTCTCCTCGGTAAGCTGCGGAATTGCCAACCTGATTATACTGCCGTCACTAACAGGGGTGAGCCCCAAATCGGACTTCAAAATGGCACGCTCGACTTCAGCCACCGCATTTTTATCCCAGGGCTGAATTACCAAAAGCCGCGGTTCCGGTGTGGAAACGTTGGCCAACTGGTTGATGGGCATGCTGGAACCATAATAATCCACCACAATTTTGTCAAGCAAGGAAGGTGTGGCACGACCGGCGCGCAGTGTGGCCAGATCCCTTTTCAAAGCTGACACTGCTTTCTCCATTCTTTCCTGGGCGTCGCTGTAAACTGACTGTACCATTGTTTATTCCCCCTTTATTCAAGAACGTACGTACCTATTTTTTCGCCAAGCAAGACCCTCTTGATATTGCCAGACGTGTTGAGGCCAAATACTATTAACGGAATCTTATTGTCCATACAAAGGGATGCAGCGGTGGAGTCCATCACGCCGAGACCCCTGTTAATCAGGTCAATATAGGTTAGCTCGGTAAACTTTTTAGCGTCGGGGTTCACCAGCGGATCATCATCATAAACTGCATCCACTTTACCCTTGGCCAGCAAAATCACTTCTGCTTCAATCTCCGCCGCCCGCAGAGCTGCGGTGGTATCGGTGGAAAAATAAGGATTACCGGTTCCGCCGGCAAAAATCACGATACGCCCCTTTTCCAAATGCCGGATGGCACGACGGCGGATGTAGGGCTCCGCCACCTGCTGCATTTCAATGGCTGTCTGTACCCGGGTATCCACGCCCCGGGACTCCAAGGCATCCTGCAGCGCCATGGCGTTTAGTACCGTAGCCAACATTCCCATATAGTCAGCAGTGGCCCGGTCCATACCACGTTCACCGGCCGGAGCACCACGCCAGATGTTTCCCCCGCCAACAATGATGGCGATTTCCACACCCAAATTACGGACCTCTTCTACCTGTGCGGCAATATCGCGCAAAACATCGGGGTCAATGCCAAAACCTTTGTCCCCGGCCAGCGCCTCACCACTTAACTTCAGAATAATTCGTTTATAAACCGCTTTTTCCATTGGGGCGCAAAAACCTCCAGTCAATTTATTCTACATCTGCTGCCAATTTCCTGTAAAAAAAGAACACCGAAGTGCTCTTTTTTATAGTTGTCACATAACAAAGTTATTCCGGCTTAGTCATCTGTGCCACTTCTTCGGCCAGATTACAGCCTTTCTTTTCCAGCCCTTCGCCCATTTCATAGCGTGTGAAACGGCGGATGCTTATGTTTTCACCGATTTTTGCAATTTTATCCTTCAAAAGATCGGTAATGGACTTATCGGTGTCACGAATAAACGCCTGCTCAAGCAAGCAGTTTTCGGCATAGTACTTTTCAATGCGGCCGGCAATGATTTTTTCCACCACTTTTTCAGGCTTGCCTTCATTTAAAGCCTGGGCACGCAAAATCTCTCTTTCTTTTTCCAACATCTCTTCCGGGACTTCTTCCCGGGAAAGGTATTGGGGGTTTGTGGCCGCAATCTGCATTGCAACGTCCCGGACAAAGTCCTGGAAGTCATCGGTGCGAGCCACAAAATCTGTTTCACAGTTTACTTCTACCAAAACGCCTATTTTACCGCCCATATGTATATAGGCATGCACAATACCTTCAGCAGCAATGCGGCCGGCTTTTTTGGCAGCGGCTGCAAGGCCCTTTTCACGTAAGTACTCAACGGCTTTTTCCACATCACCATTGGTTTCATTCAAGGCCTTCTTGCAATCCATCATTCCTGCCCCGGTTTTATCACGGAGTTCTTTTACAACAGATGCGGGAATCATCGCTTACCCTCCAATACGTCTTGTTTGTAAGTTTCAGCACTGCTTGCCTTAGCAGCTTCGCTAACTGCGAAGCGTTATAATTCTCTAGCAGTTTAAAAAAGGCCGGGCATTGCCGCCCGGCCGCATCTTTTGGATCTACGATTCCACGACAGGTGCGACATCGGCCTGTTGTTGGTTGGCTTCATCTTCTACAACCACATGGTCTTGACGGCCTTCCAGGCCTTCCAGAACCGCGTCTGCCATGCGTCCGGAAATCAACTTGACTGCACGGATCGCGTCATCGTTACCTGGGATAATATAATCGATTTCATCGGGGTCACAGTTGGTATCAACAATGGCCACAATGGGGATTCCCAGCTTGCGTGCTTCAGCCACCGCGATTTTTTCCTTGCGGGGATCCACAATAAACAGGGCATCGGGAAGACTCTTCATGTTCCGTACCCCGGAAAGGAACTTGTTCAGCTTGTCATATTCATGACGAAGCTTAATCACTTCCTTTTTGGGCAGGACTTCAAACACGCCGTCTTCTTCCATCTTCTCCAGTTCAATCAGACGATTAACCCGGTTACGAATGGTTTTGAAGTTGGTGAGCATACCACCAAGCCAGCGCTGGTTCACATAGAACATGCCACAACGCTCCGCCTCTGTCTGGATGGACTCCTGAGCCTGCTTTTTGGTACCGACAAACATAATCTTTCCACCATCGGCGGCCAGATTCTTAACGAAGTTATAGCAATCGTCAATCATGCGAACGGTCTTTTGCAGGTCAATGATGTAAATCCCGTTTCTTTCAGTGAAGATATAAGTTTTCATTTTGGGATTCCAGCGGCGGGTCTGATGTCCGAAATGGACACCGGCTTCCAGCAACTGTTTCATAGATACTACCGGCATTCCTGCACCTCCTCTCTGTTTTTACCTCCGCCCCCGTCATCATTTTACGGCACCGCTTGTCCCGGCACACCCGCAAAAATCAGGGAACGTGTGTTATTTTGACACCATTTTGTAGTATAGCACAGATTGTCAGTTTTGGCAATGTAATTACACGATTTTTTATTCTATGAGAATTCTCACTCTCATTGGTATCAGATCAAAAAGCATCACCTGAAAACTCTGACCGCTGATTTCTTCCTCCATGGTGGACAGCACCATGGCGTAAGCATCTTCACCAAATTTGTGCGCCAACTCCTCGGTCTCTATACCGTCGAGAATTTTGCCGGTGGCTCGCTCAACATTTCTGCGCATGTTGCTTCTAAGTTGTTGCATCAGTTCCTCGGGCATCTGGAAAACAAAACCGGCGATTTCCATCCTGTCGGATTTAAACTCGTTTTCCATCTCCTGTTCCACAATAGCAGGAATCTCAGCCTTGGCACTGTTGATTATGGCAGGCATCTCTGCTTTGGCCTGAGCCACAATACGGTCACGCACCATTGCTGCCAGATCTTCACTGTCAAGACGGACGGTTACCCCACGAGCCGAAGCCATGGCAGTAAGCCCAGCCAGTATAACAATAAAAATAATTGCCGAACTTACAAATCCCAAAATGAATGACTTACGATCCATAAAAGGTTTTGCAGTTTTTCTCACATGTCACCTCAGGCAGGCTTAGTCTGGGCACTGGTGCCATACCTGCAACAATATAGTATAACCCATTCGCCGCCATTTTATGATAAGAAAAGCACACTTATTCAACTTCCTCTATTCAGTTTCCTCTGTTCAGTTTCCTCTATTCAGGGCCACAAAGGCGGCAGGTTTTCCTGCCGCCCGGTTGTTTTACATTCTTACGCCTTTGCGCTTAGCAAGCTGATCCAACAGGTATGGGTTCTTAACCTTAATGTAAGTCCCCTTCATACCCAAGGAACGGGATTCAATTACCCCGGCGCTTTCAAACTTCCGCAGGGCGTTAACAATGACGGAACGGGTAATGCCCAGTTGATCGGCAATTTTACTGGCCACCAGAAGACCTTCATCACCGTTTAGTTCTTCAAAGATATGCTCCACGGCCTCCATCTCTGAATAGGAAAGGGTGCCGATGGCCAGCTGGACCACAGCTTTGTTGCGGGCCTCTTCTTCAATTTTCTCCGCCTTGGAACGCAGAATTTCCATACCTACAACGGTGGCGCCGTACTCAGCCAAAATCAAATCTTCCGGGTCAAACTCCTTGGCAAAACGAGCTAAGAGCAGGGTGCCCAGCCTTTTACCTCCACCGATAATGGGTACGATGGTGGTAATTTTGTTGGTAAACAGGCATTCGGTATCATCAATAAAAACACAATCGTTTACTTTTTGGCGAAGGTTTACCCGCGATTCATCCACGCCTAAGAGCTGCTGATTGTAGTCGTCGGGGAAAACGCCGTCCTTTAGAACCTCCGTTACCATTAGTTCACATTCAAATTCATCCACCAGGGAATAACCTAAAATCTTGCCGCCACGGTCAGCAATATAGATATTGGCATGAATCACATTTTTCAACACATCCGCCACTTCTTTAAAATCAACGTGCTGCCCGGCGGTTTTTTGCAGAATCTTATTAATTCTGCGGGATTTCTCAAGTAAGTTTGTCATGGTCATGACGATCATCCTCTCTTTTCTAACTGGTCAACTGAGTAAATTACAAAATATAACGGCTTAAATCTTTATTTTGAACAATATCTTTTAATTTATCCTGAACATAACGCGAGGTGATCGGTATGACCTGCGTACCCAGTTCAGGGGCACTGAATGATAGTTCTTCCAATACTTTTTCCAAAATGGTATGCAGCCGTCGGGCACCGATGTTTTCCATTTCATCGTTTAATTTTCGAGCCATTTTGGCAATTTCAGCTATGGCTTCCGGAGCAAATTCCACCTGTATTCCTTCTGTCTCCAACAGCGCGGTATACTGCTTAATCAGGGCGTTGGCAGGTTCGGTGAGAATCTGCTGGAAATCTGCCTCGCTGAGATTATCCAACTCCACCCTGATTGGAAAGCGGCCCTGCAGTTCAGGAATCAAGTCCGACGGTTTGGCCACATGGAAGGCTCCGGCGGCAATAAAAAGAATGAAATCGGTTTTTACCGCCCCGTACTTAGTCATAATGGTTGACCCTTCCACAATGGGCAGGATGTCACGCTGCACTCCCTCCCGGGAAACATCTGGACCTGAGCCGTAATCTTTGCCGGCAATCTTATCTATTTCATCAAGGAAGATAATTCCGGACTGTTCTGCCCGGGTTACCGCTTCCCCCACAACCTCATCCATATCGATAAGTTTCTGCGCTTCCTCCTGCTGCAGGATTTTGCGCGCCTGACTCACCGGCATTTTACGCATCTTTTTCTTTTTGGGAAAAAACTGCCCCATCAGATCCTGGAAGTTAATGCCCATATCCTCCATACCGGAGCCGGAGAAGACCTCCACCATCGGGGGCCTTTCATCTACTTCCAATTCCACCGTTTCATCTTCCAGCAAGCCGGCGGCCAGTTTTTCCCGCAGCCGCTGCTTATTTTCCTGATGTTCCTGCCGGCGGTTGTTATAATCGTCTTCCTCATCTTTGCTATCCTCTTCGTCGGTGGCGGGAAACAACATGCTAAGGGGGTTGTTGGTCTGCTGCTGCCGTTTTGGCGCAGGAGCCAGAAGGTCAAGCAGGCTTTCTTCAGCCATCACCCGGGCCTTTTCCTTGACCCCTTCCATTTTTTCCGTTTGCACAATGCGGATAGCCGTTTCCACCAAATCGCGGACCATGGTTTCCACATCACGGCCCACATAACCCACTTCGGTAAATTTTGTTGCCTCGATTTTCACAAACGGGGCATTCACCAGTTTGGCTAACCGCCGGGCTATTTCTGTTTTGCCTACGCCGGTGGGGCCAATCATAATAATATTCTTAGGGAACACTTCATCACGGATCTCGTCGGGGAGCCTTTTGCGGCGATAGCGGTTGCGCAGAGCCACCGCTACACATTTTTTGGCATCCCTCTGACCCACAATATACTTGTCCAGTTCACCCACTATCTGCCTGGGTGTCCATTCCTCTCTGTTCATATGACCCTCCCAGCCGTTTATAGTGTCTCCAAAACAATGCTGTCATTGGTGTAAACACATATTTCGCCGGCAATCAACAGTGCCTGCCGGGCAACCTCTCCCGCATCCAGATCGGTATGCCGGTGCAGTGCACGGGCAGCAGCCAATGCATAGGGACCTCCGGAACCGATGGCGGTGACGCCGTCGTCGGGCTCAATCAGTTCTCCGTTGCCGGAAATAACCAACAGGCTTTCCGTGTCTGCCACCAAAAGCAGCGCTTCCAGCCTGCGCAGCACCCGGTCCATGCGCCATTCCTTTGCCAATTCCACCGCTGCTCTGCGCAAGTTTCCCTGGTATTTTTCCAATTGCTCTTCGTATTTCTCAAACAGTGTAACAGCATCGGCCACCGAACCGGCAAAACCGGCCAGCACTTTACCCTGATAGATAGGTCGGACTTTAATGGCCTGATGCTTCATAACGGTATTCCCGCCAAAAGTAACCTGGCCGTCTCCGGCCAATGCACAACGGCCGTTTTTTAGTACGGCCACAATAGTTGTTCCGTGAAACATATCATTTTCTCCTTATGCGCGGGGATGAGCCCCGTTATACACTTCTTTGAGCTGGTCCCGGGTAATATGTGTGTAAATTTGCGTTGTGGAGATATTCACATGGCCCAATAGTTCCTGAACAACGCGCAGGTCGGCACCGGCATTGAGCAGGTGGGTGGCAAAACTATGACGGATACTGTGCGGGCTGATGCCCTTGGCCAGGCTTACCTGGCGCACATATTTCTCCACAATGCGCCTCACTCCTCTGTCTGAAAGGCGGGTACCGTACTTATTGAGCCACAGTGCGCCTTCCCGGTCACCATCAGCGTTTTTACGCAGAATTTCAGGACGGCCCTGCTCCAGATAAGCCAACAGGGACCTGCGGGCAAACCGTCCCAGGTGGACCAACCGTTCACAGCCACCTTTGCCCATTACAATGGCCTGCCCCCGGTTCAAATCCAGTGACTGAAGTTCCAACGCCACAAGCTCACTGACCCGAACACCGGAAGAATACAAAAACTCCAAAATAGCAACATCCCGTAGTCCCGCCGGCGTCTGTGAGTCCGGCGCTGCCAAAAGACGAAACACTTCATCAACATAAAGAAACTTTGGAAGTTTTTTACCTATTCGTGGTGTGGATATGGTGGTCCATGAAGTATCTGCCAGATAACCTTCCCGGTTAAGATGGCGTAAAAAGGAACGAATGGCTGCTAACTTACGGGCAATGGTTCTACGCTCATACCCATGCGCTTGCATAAGCGCCAGAAAATGCCGGATTGCCAAATAATCCAGATCTTGGGGAAAGCTTGCACCTTCCTTCTCAAGAAACTGAAAAAACTGGCCTAAGTCTTCGGCATAATTTCGAATCGTATGGGGTGAGGCATTTTTTTCCACCTGCAGAAAAGTAAGGAAACTGCCCAGAAAGTCCACCATTCTTTAATTCTTCTCCTTTTTCAAAATCTTAACACATCAAATATCCTTTTTGCAAGTTAATTTTGCCAATTAAGACGCCATTGTTCGACTTTTGCCAATGCCCGTTCCGCCATGGCCTTTTTTCGCTCTTTTTTGGGCACACGGGTAGCCAAGGGCGGGAAAATGCCAAAATTTACATTCATGGGTTGAAAGTTCCCGGGATCCGCGGTGGTGATATAACGGGTCAGGGCACCATGAGCAGTCTCGTTTGGCCAGACCAACGGGTCTTGGCCATCTGCCACCCTGGCGGCATTAATGCCTGCCACCAGGCCCATGGCCGCCGATTCCACATACCCTTCCACTCCGGTAACCTGTCCGGCAAAAAACAGTTTATCATTTTCCTTGAACTGCAGGGTGGGCTGCAGAGTTTTTGGTGAGTTAATATAAGTGTTGCGGTGCATTACTCCGTAGCGGGCAAACTCTGCGTTTTCCAGACCGGGAATCATACGAAAAACCCGTTTTTGTTCGGGCCAACGCAGTCTGGTCTGAAACCCCACCATATTGTACAGGGTGGCTGCCGCATTATCCTGGCGCAGCTGCACCACCGCAAAGGCTTGCTGTCCCGTATTGGGATCGGTTAGCCCCACCGGTTTTAAAGGGCCAAACTTAAGAGTTTCATACCCGCGGGAAGCCATAACCTCCACCGGCATGCACCCTTCAAAATATTTTTTTTCATCGGTATCACAGTGGCCCTCATATACCTCAGCTGTGGTCAGAGCGGTATAGAACTGTTGGTATTCTTCCTCATTCATGGGGCAGTTGAGATAATCGGCTGTACCTTTTCCGTAACGGGAAGCGCAGAAAACTTTCTTCATGTCTATAGACTCGGCGGTGACAATGGGTGCGGCGGCGTCATAAAAATACAGGGAATCTTCACCGGTGAGGCGGCCAATCTCATCTGCCAAATCCTCAGCTGTGAGGGGCCCGGTGGCTAAAATCACCGGGCCTGCTGTGGTGGCGGGGATTTCCCGCACCTCCTCTTCCACTCGAACTACATTGGGTAAATTATCTATGGCCTCCGTTACTCCCCGGGCAAAACCTTCCCGGTCAACTGCCAGGGCGCCTCCTGCCGGCACGGCATGCTTGTCCGCCTGGGCGATAATCAGCGAGTCAAACTTGCGCATTTCTTCTTTTAAAAGGCCCACGGCGTTTTCCAGGGACGCAGCCCGCAGGGAATTACTGCAGACCAACTCCGCCAGATGCGGCCCGTGGTGGGCCGGAGTCATTTTGTGCGGACGCATTTCATAAAGGCGGACACTGAGGCCGGTTTTGGCTACCTGCCAGGCGGCTTCCGCGCCGGCCAGACCGCCCCCTATAATGGTGATCTCAGCCACGTTTTCCACTCCTGACTTTTTCTTTTTTAGTCGTTTTGGCTGTACCTTTTTTGCCTTGTTTCTTTTCTTTAGGCGGGGGGCCGCTTAAGATTTCGCCACATTCCTTATCGGCGCACTGCAGTGTTTTTCCTTTAAGCACCGTGAGGTAGCCACAGCGGGGACACTTATCTTTTTGCGGCACATCCCAGGTGGTAAACTCACATTCAGGATAGCCGCTGCAACCATAGAAGATGCGCCCCCGTTTGGTTTTACGCTCCACCAGCGGTTTGTTGCAGGTTGGACAGGGAACATCCAACTCTTTAATAATGGGTTTGGCAAAACGGCAATCGGGAAAACCTGGGCAGGCCAGAAACTTACCGTACCGTCCCATTTTATAAACCAGGGTACGGCCGCATTTCGGGCATTCTTCATCGCTTTCTTCCGGGGTGATAACCACCGTTTCCATATGTTCTTCCGCAACTTTCAGGCTTTTAGCAAAGTCTTGGTAGAAATCCCGAATCACATCAACCCAGTCCAGTTTACCCTCGGCAATAATATCCAGTTTTTCTTCCATCTGAGCTGTAAATTGTGCATCCAGGATGTCGGGGAAAAACTCCAGCAACTGCTCCAAAACCACGCGACCCAATTCGGTGGCATAAAAAACTTTCTTTTCCCGGGTCACATATCCACGGGTTTGCAGCGTGCCGATAATAGGCGCATACGTGCTGGGACGGCCAATACCCTTTTCCTCCAGCGTTTTAACCAACATGGCCTCGCTGAAACGGGGAGGCGGCTGGGTAAAGTGCTGCTCGGGCTCAAGCTCTAACAGGGTTAGCTCTTCTCCCTTGGCCAATTCCGGCAAAAGGCCACCTTCTTCTTTTTCTTCTTCATCTTTGCCTTCAATATATAGTTTCATAAAACCGTCGAATTTTATTTGTGAACCGTTGGCTCGAAAATTATAGGGGCCGGCAGCAATGTCCACCGCCACCGTATCATATACGGCGGGGCTCATCTGGCTGGCCACAAACCGATCCCAGATAAGGCGATAAAGGCGCAACTGGTCCCGGGACAGGGATTCCTTGATCTTTTCCGGGCTATGCTCCACAGCGGTGGGGCGAATTGCTTCATGGGCTTCCTGAGCACCTTTTTTTGAAGTATATACCGGGGGCTTGGACGGCAAATATGGCTTGCCATACTTCTCGGTAATATACTGACGCGCTTCATCCTGGGCAGACGGGGCTACCCGGGTGGCATCGGTCCGGATATAGGTAATAAGACCCACCACTTCTTTGCCCAGCTTAAGGCCTTCATAAAGCTGCTGAGCCAACATCATGGTCTTGCGGGTGGTAAAGCCCAGTTTTCTGGAAGCTTCCTGCTGCAGGCTGCTGGTGGTAAAAGGGGGTGAAGGACGGCGACGCCGTTCTTTTTTACGCACATCTTCCACGGTAAAAGCCCGGTCTTTTAAGCCGGAGAGCAATTCATCCACTTCTTCCTTAGTGGAAGGGACATGCTTCTTTCCCTCTTTGCCGGTATAACGAGCCTTAAAGGGAGACTTATCCTTATTCTGCAGATCGGCCTCCAAGGACCAGTACTCTTCCGGCACAAAGCGCTCTATCTCATCTTCCCTCTCCACAATCAGGCGGAGCGCCACCGACTGCACACGGCCGGCGGAAAGGCCTTTTTTAACCTTTTTCCACAACAGCGGGGAAATTTTATACCCCACCAAACGGTCCAAGACCCGGCGCGCCTGCTGGGCATCCACCCGGTATTTGTCAACGAGGCGCGGTTTTTTAAACGCCTCTTTAACTGCTTTTTCCGTAATCTCATTAAACTCCACACGACAGGGCGCATCTTCCTCAATCTTTAGAGCATGGGACAGATGCCAACAAATGGCCTCCCCTTCGCGGTCGGGGTCAGCGGCGAGAAAAACCTTTTTTGCCGACTTGGCAGCACTTTTTAATTCTTTAAGCACATCTCCCTTGCCACGAATAGTAATATATTTAGGTGTGAAGTCATTTTCAATGTCAATGGCAAACTGACTCTTGGGCAAATCAATGACATGGCCCATGGAAGCCACCACTTTATACCTCTTACCCAAGTATTTTTTAATGGTTTTAGCTTTGGTCGGTGACTCCACCACCACCAGGTAATCTGACATACGGCACCCCCAGTTTATCTCTGTACAACAATAGATTATTACTAATACTACTTACACCAAAAGTTGGCAGACTATACACGCAAAAAAAAGTTTCCCGGCAATTTCCGCAAAAGACCGGCCAGTTCCAGCTCAACCAATGTGGCGGCTAACTGCGGTGCAGGCAGGCCGCACCGGTCTGCTATTTCATCAAAATGCGCCGGTTCATACTGCAGCGTCTCCAATACGGAGGCCTGGGTATCAGACAGTTGCACCGCTTTTGTTGCGGCAGTTTCCTGCTCTGACATACCAAGTGCCGCCAGTATATCGGCAGCCTTTTCGGCCATGGCTGCTCCTTCTTTTAGCAAACGGTGGCACCCCCGGCTATAAGGGCTGTTTACGTTGCCGGGCACCGCAAAAACCTCCCGGCCGTGCTCCAGGGCACAATCGGCAGTAATTAACGCACCGCTTTTTTCCGCGGCCTCCACCACCACCGTGGCCCGGGACAGGCCGCTGATAATACGGTTTCGCAAAGGAAAATGGCCCGGTTTAGGCTGAGTTCCCGGCGGAAATTCGCTAAGTATTATACCACCGGAGACTATTTTCTCCCTTAGCTTAAGGTTTTCCGGTGGATAGCAGACATCGGGGCCGCATCCCAGAACTGCAATGGTGGGGCCGCCTGCACCCAGGGCACCGGCGTGTGCCCAGGTATCTATACCGCGGGCCATACCGCTGACCACCGTAATCCCGGCGGCGGCAAGCTGCCCCGCCAGCTTCAGCGCAGCATTCTTTCCGTACTCAGTGGCTTTTCTGGAACCCACCATGGCCACACAGGGGGTGGACAACACGTCAATGTCTCCCCGGTAATATAAAACGGCAGGCGGATCATAAATCTCCGCCAACAGCAGCGGGTATCCGGCACAGGCCAATGTCAAAACGCCAAACCCGGACCCATGCACCTCTTCTGCCACCCGGTGCGGATCCAGCCCTTCACGTTCATCACAAAGAGCCCGAGCCGCCTTCACCGGCAAGCCCGCAGCCAGTAAATCATCCATTGATGCCAAAAAAGCTTTCTCAGCAGTACCAAAATATGCGATGAGCCGCAGAATTCGTCTTGCCCCCAGTGTCGACACCTTGCTCAGCGCAACCCAGAAAGGTAAATCCCGCATAACCCTCACCTCCGGCACTTTCCATATCATTCTACGAATGGCGGATGATTCCTTCTTATGCAGATATTGCGACAACAAAAAATAGCATGCTTATTCAGTTCCCTCTACGCGTGTATATTAAAACGGGTTACCTAAGCAGCTTCGCAAACTGCGAAGCGTTATAATTTCCGGTAGTACAAAAAACTACCGGATTAGCTCCGGCAGTTTTTAATCTTATTCTCTGTTGTCATACTCAAATACACGGTTTTCCCAGGTACGGATAAAGATTTTGTCACGGCCGGAAGAAATAAGGTATTCCGGCAGCATCGGTGTTTTACCGTAACCTTCCGGAGCATTAACAATAAAGGTGGGAATGGCCATGCCGGAAGTCTGTCCGCGCAAATGTTCCATAATTTCAATACCCACTTCAACCCGGGTGCGGAAATGAGCGGTTCCGGTAACGGCTTTGGCATGGAAAATGTAGTAGGGGCGAATCATTACCTGCAGCAGCATATGATTCAGCTTTTTCATAACATGGGGGTCATCATTGACACCGGCCAGAAGTACTGCCTGATTGCCCAGGGAAACACCGGCCCTGGTCAGTTTGCGTGTGGCTTCTGCCACCGCAGGAGTCACTTCGGCAGGATTATTAAAATGGGTATTAATATACACCGGTGAATGTTTTTCCAAGACAGCACACAATTCATCGGTGACCCGCATGGGCATGGTCACCAGTGTACGGGAACCCAGTCTCTTGATTTCCACGTGGGGAATATTATCCAATTCGGTCAAAAGCCAGTCAATAATCTCTTCATTAAGCATTAAAGCGTCTCCGCCGGTAAGCAGCACATCCCGGATTTCAGGATGATTGCGCACATAATCCAGAGCAGCCTGCAAATCTTCCCGCGCCGTCATGCGGTCCACTTCACCAATATTGCGGCGGCGCTGACAATGACGGCAGTACATGCCGCACTGGTTGGTTACGTTAATAATCAGTCGGTCCGGATAGCGCCGGGTAATGGCAGGAGCCGGCGAAGTATACTGTTCACCCATGGGGTCGTCTTTGCCCACCGGATTTAATAATTCTTCGGTGGCAGGAATAGCCTGGCGGCGCACCGGACAGTTGGGATCATCGGGGTTCATCAGGCTGAGGTAATACGGGGTGGTGGCCCAACGGTTTTTTTCACCGACTTTTCTTACCTCCGCCGCTTCCTCTTCATTTAACTCCAACAGTTCAATCAGATCCTCCACCTTGTTAATACGGCTTCTGACCTGCCAGTGCCAGTCATTCCAGTCATCGTCGCTGGCGTTGAGGTGTGCTTTTATCTTTTTCTGACGCTTTTGGATTTCCTCCCACTGCGTCATACCATCAGAGATTTGAGGTCTGGCTTCCAAATAGGCATCAATGCGTCCTTTAAGCTCCGCAGCCCGCTCATTGGCCATGGCCCGTTTTTGTTCATCTTGCAGACAATCTTTATCAGACATATTCTCACTCCTCCATTTTAATCAAGGATACTTATGTAAAAGACTATCTTTTTCAGTATAACACAACGATATTAAATCTTCAAAATATACTGCTATATATTCCCACACATCAATTTCAGATTGACCTCTGCATGACTTATGCGGTACTGTTAAAGTGAGGTGAAAAACATTGAAGAAACTTATCCTGATTCTTGGCCTGATATTTCTTGTGGGCTGCCAGCAAACTACCGGCCTGCCGGAGCAGGGGGAAAACCAAGAATTGCCAGACGATCCCCAGGAGAATTATCAGCAAGATGCTAAACCGGAAGAGCCGGAAGAGCCGCAGGAAGAACTGGATTTTCAGGCCGTCCGCCCCAATGAGGCAGGCCAGGTAATGGTCTTAATGTACCATGAAATCGGCGGCACCGAATCAACCTGGCGCCGCACCACAGAAAACTTTCGTCAGGACCTAAAAACCCTGTATGACAAAGGATACCGCCCCGTAAACTTAAATGACTATCTGGCCGGCCATATCGACATCCCTGCGGGAACCACCCCGTTTATACTAACCTTTGACGACGGCACGGCGGGGCAGTTCAGGTTCCTGGAAGACGGAGACCAACCCACCCTGGATCCAGACAGTGCCGTGGCCATAATTCTGGAAATGGCTGAGAAATATGATGATTTTAACCCGGCGGGTACCTTTTACATTTATTATCCGGTGCCGTTTCGACAGCAGGCTCATATTCAAACTAAACTTGAGATGCTGGTGGAATGGGGGTTTGAAATAGGCAACCACACTTATGGGCATGAAAACCTGCGCAATATTTCCCCGCAGGAAGTGACCGAAGCGCTGGCCCGTCATGTCCGCGCCACCCAAAGCTATCTGCCCGGCTATGAAGTAAACACACTGGCCCTGCCCTACGGCGCACTGCCGGAAGATGACAGCCTGCTGACCGAAGGGACCTGGGAGGATATCACATATAAAAACGACGCCATTTTGCTGGTTGGTGCCAACCCCGCACCTTCCCCGTTCTCGGAAAAGTTTAATCCCCTGCGTCTGCCCCGGGTGCGGGCCGACGGTACCGAGCTGCCCCGCTGGCTTGAATACTTTGAGAACAACACTCAGGCCCGCTACATCAGCGACGGCAACCCGGACAAAGTCACCGTACCCCGCCATTTAGAAGAAAATATCAACGAGAAAAGCCTGGGTGACCGTGCCATACGCACTTATCAACCAGACTGATCCCTGGGAAGTAAAAAAAGGCTCTGTTGAGCCTTTTTATTTTTGTTTCAGCACTTCACCCTCAAACTCTTCAATAATCTTCTGTGCCTGGGACTGATCATGCTGCTTGTCCACACCAACAAGCAAATAGGCGCCGGGGCCGGGCCTGGTTTCAAACAGAGCGCTGGACAAGTCCGGCAGAAAACCCACCATCAATGAGGATACACTCAGATCCCGGTCCGGCAGGTCATTATCTACCTTTTGCACCGAAGCAACGTAACCTTTATCCCGTAGTTGGTGCATTGCCTTATCTGCCTTATCTTCCTTGTCAAAAAATGCAAATACAGCTTTGTCCACTATTTTCTCCTCTCCCTTCTGCAGTTTTTTTAAGTCTAACATATTCGCCGGCAAATAATATTAAGCCCATCTTAAAAATCAAAAAATGAGAACCTGAAACGGTTCTCATTTTCTCATTGCACCACAATATCTAGTTTGTTTTGAGACTTTGAGAACCGTCCCCGGAGTCTCATCATGGATTTTTAGGGGGTTCATTTTGCTCCAGGAGTTCGCCGTCAAATTGCTCAATTACATCATAAACTTCCACCTCGCCCTGGTGTTCATTTAGGCCCACAAACAGATATACTCCTTCCCTGTCTGTGTAGCGGGACTGAAACAGGGCACGGGTCATGTTAGGTAAAAAACCAACCATTAATGAAGAGACACTCATATCAGGATTGGGTGAGCCCTGATCCGCTTTTTGGATGGAGGAAATATACCCCCGGTTACGCAACTCGTGCATGGCTTGCCTGGCATCTTCATCGTCATTAAAAAACGCGTATATTGATTTGGCTACCACTTTAATCACTCCACATTTTTTATTAGTTTGCCAAGCACAGTTATAAATTATGTTGCAAGCATTTCTCAGCTCTAGCCAATTTTGTCTTGGATATACGTTGTTCTACGGTAAAAACTAGATTTAAAGGAGGTGTAAAAAAAATGCCAAGGAAGAAAAACAGAAAGCGCCTGGTTCCAGGTGCGGAACAGGCGCTTGAAAAGTTCAAAATGGAGATTGCCGGCGAGCTGGGCATCCTGGACGGAAGCCCGGGAATGACGCTGGAATCTGCCTTGGAAAAGTATAAACATGAGATTGCCGGCGAACTGGGCATCGACTCCTACATCAAGAATCAGGGCTGGCAGGATGTATCCTCCGGCAAATGTGGAGCCGTGGGCGGACGCATGGGCGGACGCATCGGCGGCAATATGGTGAAACGGATGATAGAAATGGCTGAAAAACAAATGTCAGGCCAATAGCCTAACCCATTTTTGCCACAACGGCCTCAGCCATCTCCATACCTTTGGCACTGCCGCCCAGGTCATAGGTGACGGTTTTCCCTTCCTTAATAACGGCGGCCAGAGCTTTTTCCACCCGGTCTGCAGCTTCCTCTTCGTTGATATAGCGAAGCATTAGAACCGCAGATAAAATGAGGGCGGTGGGATTTACTTTATCCTGTCCCGCATACTTAGGCGCACTGCCGTGTACCGGTTCAAACAGGGCATAATCTTTGCCGATGTTGGCACCGGGGGCCAGTCCCAGCCCGCCTACCAGCCCGGCACACAAATCGGAAACAATGTCGCCGTAGAGGTTGGGCATTACCATGACGTCGTAGAGCTCAGGCTTTTGCACAAGCTGCATGCACATATTGTCTACGATGCGGTCTTCAGGCTCAATGTCGGGATAGTCTTTGGCAACTTCGTTGAAAACGGACAAAAACAGCCCATCGGTACATTTCATGATATTTGCTTTATGGACCGCCGTAACTTTACGGCGGTTGTTTTTCTGGGCATACTCAAAGGCAAAATGGCAAATACGCTCGCAACCTTTGCGGGTAATAATCTTAATACTTTCCGCCGCATCTTCACCCACCATGTGTTCGACGCCGGCATACAAATCCTCGGTGTTTTCCCGGACCACTACCAGATCAATATCTTCATAGCGGGAGCGAATCCCCGGATATGTACGGGCCGGGCGCAGGTTGGCAAACAGGTCCAGCTCTTTGCGCAGCGCTACGTTAATACTGCGAAAACCAGAACCCACCGGAGTGGTGAGCGGGCCCTTAAGAGCGATTTTATTACGCCGGATAGATTCCAGGACAGTTTCCGGCAGCGGAGTACCAAACTCCGGGATAGCACTTTCACCGGCCAGGTGTTCTTCCCATTCAATGGCCACACCGGTGGCGGCAAGAATTTTTTTGGTGGCCGCCGTAATATCGGGACCAATCCCGTCTCCGGGGAGTAAAGTAATTTTGTGCATTGGTTTATCCTCCTTGTTTCATATATGCTTGTCCAAATATAACTTATATTATAACAAAAACCATTGTTACCTGTAAATGCTAGTTTTTTTATCCGGCCAGATGACAGGCTGCCAGATGTCCGGGAGAGATCTCCGCAAACCCCGGCGGAATACGTTTGCACTTTGCCACCGCAGCCCTGCAGCGCGGATGAAAGCGGCATCCCGAAGGAGGTTTAACAGAATCAGGCGGGTCACCGTAGCCGGTAAAATCTTTGCGCAGCCGGGGATCGGGCAGTGGATGTGCCTCTAAAAGCATTTCCGTATAGTAGTGCCCGGGTTTGGCAAAAACATCAGCTACCGGCCCCTTCTCCACAATTTTTCCCATATACATTACCATTACCCGCGAGCAGACATGACGAACAACCGCCAGATTATGGGAAATCATCACATAAGCCAGGCCGTATTTTTTCTGCAGGTCACCAATCATCTGCAATAATTGCGCTCCCGTGGTCACATCCAAAGCCGACACCGGCTCATCCAGCACCACCATTTTAGGTTGCATAATCAACGCCCGTGCCAAAGCAACCCGCTGTCGCTCTCCGCCGCTCATCTGATGGGGAAACCTGTTAACATATTCGGCAGTCAAACCAACCGCAGTTAACGCATCCATGACGGCTTGCAGTCTTTCTTTTTTGTTTCTCTCTCCGTGTATAACCAGGCCTTCCTCCACCAGCTTCCCCACCGTCAGACGGGGGTTTAGCGCCGCTGAACTGTCCTGGAAAACCATTTGTATTTCACCCACAGGACGCCCGGTGGCCGGTTTTTGGCCAATATATAACCGGCCCTGCCGGTGCGGGAGAAGCCCGGCCAGGACTTTACCTAGAGTGGTCTTGCCTGACCCGGATTCACCCACCAGGGCCACCGCCTCACCGCTTTGCACATTCAGGGAGACCCCTTCCACCGCCTTGACCCACTTATGGCCTGCAGGGTAACCGGCAAACAGGTTCTTTCCTTCAATTATATATTCACTCATTAGCGTCTCCTTCTGCTGCAAAATGACAGCAAACCGCCCGGGTAGGAGATATTTTTTTTCGTCCCGGCCATTCCTGCAGGCACTTGTGCTGCCGCCTCCCACACCGGGAGGCATAAGAACATCCCTGGCCCCACAACCCCTCCATCACAGGCTTCCGTTGAGTATAAAGGGGTCTATCCAGCCTGGGAACCGAGGCCAACAGTGTCTGTGTGTAGGGATGAAGGGGATGGTCGAACAACTCCCCCACTGCAGCTTCCTCCACAATTTCACCGGCGCACATCACCAATACCCGGTCTGCCAGTTGGGCTATAACGCCCAAATCATGGGAAATAATCAGCAGTGAAGCCTGCTGTTGATTGACTATACGGCGCAAAAGGCCCAGTATCTGGGCCTGTACCGTAACATCCAAAGCGGTGGTGGGTTCATCGGCAATTAAGAGAGAGGGATTACAACAGATTGCGGCAGCTAACATTACCCGCTGTTTCATCCCGCCGCTTAACTGGTGCGGGTATTGCCGCACCCGCAGCTTTGCCGGGCCAATCCCCAAAGACTTGAAAACCTCAATCACCTCAGCTTCCGCTTCCCTCTCGGTCAGCCCTATGTGGATCCGGAGAACTTCTCCCACCTGAGAACCAACCGGCAGCAAGGGATTAAGGCTTGAGGCCGGGTCCTGAAAAACAATGCCCATTTCCCTGCCGCGCACGTTCTGCCAGTCTTCTTCCCGGCCAGGCCGAAGTCTCCGCCGGCCAAAGAAAATCTCACCGCCCGCCAGAACATCCGGGGGCAGCAGGCCTGCTATGGCCATGGCCGTCAGGCTTTTTCCACTGCCGCTTTCTCCCACAATGCCCACCACTTCCTGCTTCTGCAGGGAAAAAGTTACGTTTTTTACAACCCGGCCATCTTCATTGCCCGAGGAAAAACCGATATTCAGGCCTTCTACCTTAAGCACGGGCATCCCTCCGTTTAGCGGCACGGGGATTATATCGTTTACGCAACCCTTCCCCCGTCAACTGAAAGGCAAAGACTGTGATAAAGATAAACAATCCTGGAAAAGTGGCATACCACCAGGCATGGCGCAGATAAAGCTGGGCATCCCGCATCATGTTTCCCCAGGTGGGAACAGGTGGTTGGATGCCCAACCCGAAATAACCCAGTCCGGCCTCGGTCATGATGGCGGCCGGCACACACAAAGTGGCAGCCACCAGTATGGGGCCAAAGGCATTGGGTAGCAGATGGACAAATAAAATACGCAGATGCGTTGCTCCCAGAAGCCTGGCTGAAGCGGTAAAATCTGCTTCCAGCAGTCGCATTATTTCACCCCTGACCAGGCGGGCCACACCGGGCCACCCGGTGCCGCCGATTACCAGAATCACCAGCCACAGCGCCGGTTCAAAGATGGCTACCAGGGTAAGAATCAGAAGCAGTGTGGGAAAAACCAGCACGATATCGGTAAAACGCATTATCAACCGATCCACAATCCCCCCCAGGTAACCGGCTGCTCCTCCCAGAATGGTACCCACAGTAACAGACAAAAAGGTTGCCAAAATCCCCACCGCCAAAGAAACGCGGGCCCCATATAGCACACGGCTGAATACATCCCTGCCCAGCCGGTCGGTACCAAAAATGTGCACCTCATCGGGAGAGCGCAGCCAGTTGTCCGCATCGGTAACATACGGGTCATGGGCGGTAATTACCGGAGCAAAGACAGCCAACAGGCAAAGAAGGGCCACAATGGTCAGTCCCATAACCAACTCCACTATTCCACTTTTTTTGTGTGGGCGCATAAAAGAACCCTCCTGCCTCAATGATTAAGTCTTAGCCGGGGATCAATTACCATGTACAGCACATCGGCCAGAAAATTGGCCAAGGCCACCAGCATGGCGGTATACATGTTCACCGTCATAATAACGGGGTAATCGCGGGCCAGGGTAGATGTAATGATCCAGCGGCCCAGACCGGGCCAGGAGAATACATTTTCCGCCACCAAAGCACCGGTAAACAACATGGGGATTGATAAGGCGGCCACGGTAACAATGGGCACAGCGGCGTTGGGCAGGATATGACGGAAAAGAATCTGTTTTTGCGTTAATCCTCTGGCCCGGGCGGCTCGGACAAAATCCTGCTCTAAAATTTCCAGCACAGCTCCCCGTACATAGCGGACATAATGCGCAAAGCCGGCCACAGCCAATACTGTCACCGGCATAATCATATGAGCAACCAAATCCAAAAACCCTTCACCTCCGGGAGTGCGCATTCCCACCCCCGGCAGCCAGGCCAGGCGATAAGAAAACACCATGATAAAAAGCATCCCCAGCCAAAAACCCGGCATGGAGATTCCCAAAAGTGAGACTGCCCCCACCAGCCGGTCCAAGAGCGACCCCTGGCGGATGGCGGCATAAATGCCGCACACCACAGCGGTCGCCAATGCCAAAAGGAACGAACTTACCGTCAGGAGCAAAGTGGCAGGCAGTCTTTCTGCTATCAACTCCACCACCGGTCTGTTATAGATCAGCGAGTTGCCAAAATCGCCCCGCAGCATGCGGCTGACCCAGGAGACATATTGTGCCGGCAGAGGCTGATCCAAATCCCGTAATTCCAACCAGCGTTCCACCGCCGTGGGATCCAGGCGAAGCTCAGGATTGGCCTGTAGGGGATGGCCGGGAGCGCTATGCATAATAAAAAATGTTGCCACCGTCACCCCCAAAAGCACAATAACGGTCTGGGCCAGTCTGCGTAACACCAAAAGGGTCATCAGTCATCCTCCCGCATTGGCCAGTGCCACTCATGCACATTGTAAAACAGCATTTCCGGATGCGGTGTAAAAGAGGTTAAATCCTTGCTGACGGCATGAACGGCCTGTCGCGAATACAGCCAGATGATGGGTGCATCCTCCACTATAATCTGCTGAGCACGACGGTAAATTTCACTGCGACTTTCTTTGTCAACGGCGGCTGCCCCTTCCTCCAGAAGCTGATCCACCTTTTCATTTTTATAACCCAGAGTGTTTCCCGCACTTTCGGAGTGCCAGTGGAAGGTAAGGTCCGGATCGGCATCGGCACCGCGGCCCAGAGCCACTAAATCATAATCACCTTCCCGGTATGCAGCCAGAAAAGCCTCCCATTCCAAAAGCTTAACTGTAACGTCCACGCCAATTTTTGCTGCCTGTTCCTTAAATATGAGGGCGGCATTTTCCCGCACCACATTCCCCGCATTGACAATCAGAGTTAAATCCAGGGAGCCGTTGCCCGACTCCACCAGGAGATTGCGCGCTGCCGGCAGATTCTCCTCAAAGACGGTAAACTCTTCGTCATAGGCAAAATGCAAAGGCAATAATGGCCCGTGCAGAGGCTCTCCGTAGCCCAGCAACAGATTTTCCACCAGGCCCTCTTTATCCAAAAGCATAGATAGGGCAGTACGCACTTTTTTATCGGAGAGCACCGAATCTTCATCACTGATATTCATGCCGATATAATCATAGACCAAACGGGGATTTTGCTGAATGCGAATCTCCTGATCGGTGGCCAGGGTGTGAATATCCTCCACTTTCACCGCGGTGGGAATCATGTCCAGTTTTCCTGCCAGCAGTTCAATGAGCTGTGCCTCCGGATTGGTAATCACCCGGTAATAAATGTTTTTGATTTGCGGCTCTCCCAGAAAATAATCCGGATTTGCCCGCACATGCAGGTATTCATCCTGACGCCACTTTTCCAGCAGATAAGGCCCCACCCCCGGCTCCGCCGTGCGCGAATAAGGATGCTCTTCCAGTTCACTTACCCTGGTCTTTGCCAACACATGGGAAGGCAGCGGCGCAAAGGTCAGATACGTTAAAAACGGGGCATGAGCCTGCTTCAGTTCTATCTTTAGGGTCAAATCATCCACAACGGTTATGCCCTCAATTTCCCCGTCGGCATACTCTCCCTCATGTTCCTGGCGATACTCTTCTGCTCCCGCGATGTACTGCATAAGCGGAAACATCCAACCGGTATAATCGGGATGGGAAATCGCCCGCAGGGTAAAGGCCACATCCTTTGCAGTAAGAGGAGTCCCGTCGGACCAGAAAACATCTTCATGCAAAGTAAACTCATAGACCAGGTTGTCCCCTTTTTTCTCCCAGGAAGCAAACAAACGGGGTTTGGGTTCCAATGTTTCCGGATCTGTGGTCACCAGAGGCGCGTGCAACAGCGTTGCCGCCTCAGCTGATACCGCATCTCTGAGAAACAAAGGGTTCAGGTTAATTGGGTTTGCCAGTGCCGCCACATGTAAATCTCTGGGCTCGGCCTCCGGCGTGCTATTGACACATCCTGCTGCTATCAACAAAAAAAGTACCGCCGTTATGTATAAAATTGTCCGGCGCATTGGACCACCCCCTCTTCAAAACCATACGCTGCAGATTATAAAAAAATGACAAAAAAAAACCAGACAAGAGACGGTTCCCTTGCCTGGGGGTGATGCATTTATGCATTTGGCGTTGATGTGTGATTACATCAGCATTAAGCCGATAGCTCGGGGATGTCTTTATAAAGATCCAACGCCTCCGGATTGGCCAGGGCATCCTTGTTGGGGACATCTTCTCCATGGATAACCCGCTTTACGGCAATCTCCACTTTCTTACCGTTAATGGTGTAGGGGATATCGGTAATCTGGATTATGCGCTCCGGCACATGGCGCGGGGTGGCGTTTTTGCGGATATTGGTCTTGATTTCTTTAATCAAATCCTCGCTAAGTTCGGTGCCATCCTCCAGTTTTACAAACAAAACAACACGAACGTCATTATCCCATTCCTGGCCCACAACCAGACTGTCGGCCACCTGGGGCATGGCCTCCACCTGACGGTAAATCTCCGCAGTACCAATCCTTACACCGCCGGGATTTAAAGTGGCATCTGAGCGGCCGTAGAAAATCATGCCGCCGTTTTCCGTTACTTCCACGTAATCGCCGTGATGCCAGATGCCGGGATACGTTTCAAAGTAGGCGCCCAGGTATTTTTTATCGTCTTCATCATTCCAGAAATAGATGGGCATGGAGGGAAAAGCTGCGGTGCAAACCAACTCACCCTTTTCCCCCACCACCGGCTTTCCTTCCAGATCATAGGCTTCCACCTTCATACCCAAACCCCTGCACTGCAGTTCACCGGAGTAAACCGGGCCATTGGGGTTACCCAGGGCAAAGCAGGAAATGATGTCTGTTCCGCCGGAGATGGACGAGAGGCACAGATCTTCCTTAATATCGCGGTAAACATAATGGAAACTGTCCACTGACAGAGGTGAGCCGGTGGACAAAATGGCTTTTAACGGCTCCAGGTCATAGTTTTCCCTGGGCTTTACGCCAAATTGCTCCGCTGCGGAGATGTACTTGGCACTGGTGCCAAAAACGGTAATCTCCTCATCCATGGCCAGCTTAAACAGGGCGCCAGGCTCGGGATAGAACGGCGAGCCGTCAAAGAGCACCACCGTAGCCCCCACCGCCAGCGAAGAGACCAACCAGTTCCACATCATCCAACCGCAGGTGGTGAAATAAAAGATGGTGTCTTCACGGGACAGATCGGTATGGAGAATCAGCTCTTTTAAATGCTGAATCAGCGTGCCGCCGGCACCGTGCACAATACACTTGGGAACTCCGGTGGTCCCCGATGAATACATGATATAGAGGGGATGCTCAAAGGGCAGCTGGGTAAATTCTATTTCCAGCCCCTGCTCTTTGGCAAGAAAATCATCCAGCATCACCGCTCCCCGAATTCCGCCTAAATCCGGATTAGATTCGGTATAAGGGACAATCACCACTTTTTCCACTTCCGGAATGGACTTGGTTATTTCGCTCACCTTTTCCAGGGAGTCAAATTTTTTGCCGTTGTACGAATAACCGTTGGCGGCAAACAGCACCTTGGGTTGAATTTGCCCGAAGCGGTCCATTACGCCCTGGAAGCCAAAATCCGGTGAACAGGATGACCAGATAGCCCCGATACTGCTGGCAGCCAGCATTGCCGCCACAGTTTCTATCATATTGGGCATAAAACCGGCCACCCGGTCTCCAATGCCTACCCCATGCTCCCGTAGCGATTTGGCAAGCCGCGCAACCATGTCATAAAGTTCACGGTACGATATACGCCGCTGTTCATCAGCTTCCCCTTTAAAAACCATGGCAGTACGGTCATCTCGAAAACGCAGCAGGTTCTCGGCAAAATTCAACCGGGCTCCGGGGAACCATTCACTGTTAAACATATCATCCAAATTATCAACCACACGGTCATACGGTTTGGAAGCCACAATCCCTCCGTACTCCCACATCAATGCCCAGAAGTCTTCAATATTTTCAACAGACCAGGCATACAGCTCATCATATTCGCTGAAATTTTTGCCAAACCGGTCATTAACCAACCTCATAAAGTCCGTCATGTTGGTTTGTTCTTTGCGCTCAGGACTGGGTTTCCATAGCGGTTGTTTCATAAGTATCCTCCTCCTTCTCTTTATTAACCCGGACGGGCCTCTCCTACAGTAATTTTGCAATAATCATGCCAAGCAAAAAAGGCCTAATTTACGGTGTTTATCCTTTATCTCAGTTAATATATATGTATAAATGCATCATCATTTCCATTCTCTTTTGAGAGCCATGCTTACGTCACTCTTTGACAAAAAGTTTGATGTTTGATAAAATTTATTATTGGAAATACTAAATAGTTTTAGCTTGTGGTGAAGTACCTTTAGGCAGTAGGCGCTTTGCGAGCCGGCAAATGCTTTCATGACTCAGGCAGACAAAGCAGTTGCAGGTAAGCAAAGATTACGGGCCAAAACCTAAACGGGAAAAACGACATGAGAACTGGGGTCTGCCAAAGTTCGTGAATCACGGGCTTGGATATGCTATGTCAGTGATGTGGCATAAGGCGAGTCAGCAATGGCGAAGTCTAGGCACTCTAACTCTCTTTAGAGAGTGGAGTACCGGGCTTTTTTTATTTCCGAAATCCACTGGAAAGGATTGATACTTTTGAGCCAAATTGTTATCAAGGATTTATATAAAGTCTTTGGCCGAAATACCAAAAAGGCTATAGAACTTTCCAAATCAGGAATGTCAAAAGATGAAATTATGAGAAAAACCGGCATGGCCATCGGCTTAAACAACATTAACCTGGAAATCAAACAGGGTGAGTGTTTTGTTATTGTGGGCCTCTCAGGAAGCGGAAAATCAACTCTTATTCGTTGTATTAATCGCCTGATAGCCCCTTCTGCCGGCGAAGTCCTCATTGACGGTACGGATTTAACCAAATTAAGTGATGCGGAACTTCGTGAATTCCGCAGAAAAAAATTCGGCATGGTTTTTCAGCGTTTTGCCCTTTTTCCCCATAAAACAATTGCTGAAAATGTTGAGTTCGGATTGGAAATTCAGGACATGGCAAAGGAAGAACGCCACCGTATTGCCTTAGAAACACTGGAAACGGTTGGCCTGAAAGGTTGGGAAGAAAAATACCCCAATCATCTCAGCGGCGGCATGCAGCAGCGCGTCGGCCTGGCACGGGCTCTGGCCCTTGATCCGGAAATCCTTTTGATGGATGAAGCTTTTAGTGCCCTGGACCCCCTGATTAAACGGGAGATGCAGGACGAATTGCTGGAACTGCAGGAACAAATGCAAAAAACCATATTATTTATCACCCATGATTTAGATGAAGCTCTCAAACTGGGAGACAGAATTGCTGTAATGAAAGACGGCTACATTGTACAAGTAGGAACGCCGGAGGAAATTCTGGAATCACCTGCCGATGATTACGTGCAGGAGTTTGTCCAGGGTGTGGATCGTACCAAGGTCCTCACTGCTGAAGGGGTAATGAAAAAGGTGGATGTCTTTGTTACCCCAAAAGACGGACCCAATACTGCCTTGAAGAAAATGCGCGACTACGGCATCTCCACTATTTTTGTTTTGAGTAAGGACAAAACCCTTAAAGGCCTGATTACCGCCGATGCCGCCGCAACCGCCATCAAAGAAAATCAACAGAACCTGGAATCTATTTTAATAACGGAACTGCCTGTGGTAAATCTAGAAACACCGTTGTCTGATATTGTCCCGATTTCTGCTACTGCCAGCTATCCCATCAGTGTGGTAAATGAAAAAGAGCAATTAAAAGGTATTATTGTTCGTGGAGCTTTGCTTTCCGGCATTGCAGGAAAGGAGGTATCAGACCATGTTTCCTAAAATTCCGTTAGGCGATGCTGTAGAATGGCTTATTGCTATGATTCGGACAAACTTCCGTCCAGTTTTGCGCGGCATGTCGGATATTTTATCATCCATTGTTTCCGGGCTTATCAACCTCTTAGGATCTGTACATCCATTAATATTAATTTTACTGCTTTCCTTGTTGGTATGGAAACTTACAAACCGGAAAACAGCTCTGTTAACTCTTTTTGGTTTTCTGCTCATTGAAAATCTCGGGCTCTGGCCTGACTTGCTCATAACATTTGTGCTGGTGCTGGTTGCTACTTTCATCTCACTGGTGATCGGTATACCTCTGGGCATTGCCTGCGCCCGAAGCAACAGAATTAACAGTTATGTAACTCCAGTCCTTGATTTAATGCAGACAATGCCGGCATTTGTTTATTTAATCCCTGCCGTGATGTTTTTCAGAGTAGGCTCGGTCCCCGCAATTGTGGCCACATTCATCTTTTCTGTGCCTCCCACCATTCGCCTAACTAATCTTGGCATCCGCCAGGTACCTACGGAACTGATTGAAGCTGCAGATTCCTTTGGTGCTACACCCAGGCAAAAGCTAATAAAAGTACAGCTGCCGTTGGCATTGCCCACCATTATGGCCGGTGTCAACCAGTGTATTATGTTAGCTCTTTCCATGGCTGTTATCGCTGCCATGGTGGGAGCCGGTGGACTTGGCCGGGTGGTTTGGAGCGGCATTCAGACACTGGATGTGGGCCTGGGCTTTGAAGGCGGCCTGGCGGTGGTTATCCTCGCCATTATTCTGGATCGCATCTCGCATGGATTAATTAATAGAAGTAAAAAAATACAGGAGGGATAACAAACGATGAGAAGTTCTTGGAAAGTATTGTTAGGGGTAGTTTTGGTGGCGGCAATGTTGTTTGCTGTTACCGGCTGCGGAACTGATGACCAAAGTGTGACCCTGGGTTACGTGGAGTGGGACTCCGAGATTGCCAGCACCAACGTGGTAGCAACTGTGTTGGAAGATTTAGGCTATGATGTAGAGTTGATGTCTCTTTCCCCGGCAGTGATGTATACATCACTGGGCGAGGGAGACTATGATGGTATGGTGGCCGCCTGGTTACCCACCACTCATGGCGACTATTTTGCCGAGATTGAAGACAGCGTTGTGGATTTGGGAGCTAACCTGGTGGGTACCCGTATTGGGCTTGTGGTTCCTGAATACGTTGATATCGACAGCATTGAAGAGCTAAACGAAAATGCAGACATGTTTGACGGTCAAATCGTTGGTATCGAGCCGGGTGCAGGACTGCAGCAGGCAACCGAAGTGGTAGTAGAAGAATATGGACTGGATAATATTGAACTGCTCCAGGGTTCCGGTGCCACCATGGCCGCCAGCCTGGCCGAAGCGGTAGAGCACAATGAGCCCATTGTTGTTACCGGCTGGACTCCCCACTGGAAGTTTGCCCGCTGGGACCTGAAGTACCTGGAAGATCCCCTGAACATCTATGGTGGTGACGAATATGTCCACACCCTTGTGCGCCAGAACCTGGAAGAAGATATGCCTGAAGTTTATTCCGTGTTAGATAACTTCAACTGGACTCCCGATGATATGTCGGAAGTAATGGTACTGATTGAAGACGGCATGAATCCAGCAGAAGCCGCAAGGCAGTGGGTTGATGAAAACCAGGATAAAGTAAGCGAGTGGACTCAGTAATCTGAAAAAGCCCCGTTATAACGGGGCTTTTTTCTATAGTCCAAGCAGAGCGGCAACTCCCAGTACCATAAGCGCCAGGCCGGCAAATACAGCAGCCCGCTCTCCGGAAACACTTTGGGAGTAGCGCCGCCCCAGACACAGGCCGGCGGATACCAGAACCAGTTTTGTTACTCCCACCACTACGGATGTGGCCAGCGGGGCAAAACCCATCATGGCTGCTCCGAAACCGGCGGCAAAGGCATCCATGGCCAGGGCTACACCAAGCACCACCGCTTCCTTACCGGTGATTACACCGGAGCAATCAAAGTCGGCCCGGGTTGGTTCACGCAGTACGCCGGAGAAATAATTATATCCTCTGCCTTCATTGCTTTTGACAGGCCGGCTCTTTTCTGCCTCGGACTCCGCCAGGGACTGCCTGATGATGATAAATCCCACTGCCATCAGCATTATTCCCCCAATTATTGAAGCTATCTGGGGACTAAATAATTTGGCAATCATGCTTCCGGCCTGCATGGAGACAAAAACCGACAGCGCAGAAGACAAACAGATAATTAACAGTGACCAGGGGGGGATATGTACCCGGCGCAGCCCGTAAGCAAAGCCGACGCCAAAGCCGTCGAAGGAGACGGCCATTCCCAGCATAATAACAGAGACAAACGGCACTCTTGCTACCTCCTTTACTACAAGTACTATATATTATGGAAGTAGCTAAAAAGAGTGCAAAAGCGCCGGGTTGACCGGCGCTTAAATTAATCTCTTTTAGATTCTGTTAATGTTGACAGCTTGTACAGTAATGAGTGCCACGGCCCGCCACTTTGCTGCGGCTGATTTTTTTTTGGCAGCGGGGACAATCCTGATCACGGCGTCCATAGACCTGCAGACGATTTTGAAACTCGCCCAAAGCGCCCGCCGAATCCCGGTAGTCACTCATGGAGGTCCCCCGGCATTCTATGGCTTCAGCCAATACCTCACGGATGGCTGAAAACAGATGCTGGCGTTCCTGACGGGAGAGGGATCTGGCCTTGCGCTGGGGAAGAATTTGGGCGCGGTGCAGGATTTCATCAGCATAAATATTACCCAGACCCGCCAGAAACTGCTGATTTAAAAGAAGGGCCTTGATAGTTACCGTCCTCTTCTCCACTTCCCGGTTCAGATAAGAAAAATGAAAGTCCGCCGACAATGGTTCGGGGCCCAGGGTGGCCAGGCCTTTAATGTGGTCCAGCCTGCTGATGGGCACCCACCAGATGGTACCGAATTTGCGGATATCGGAAAAGGCCAGGGTACTGCCGTCGGTAAAGGAAAATACCACGTGGGTGTGCTTGTCTGTTACCGCCGCTCCTTCATTAAACACCAGTTGACCGGTCATGCGCAGATGTATAACCAGTACGCTGTCATCATCCAGAAAGATCTGCAGGTATTTCCCCCGCCGGCCTGTGCCGGTAACGCGCTTTCCCGGCAGGCGGGTCATCACATCTGCGGCTGCCGGATCTTTTATGGAGCCGCCATAACCTATTTCCACCGCTGCAAACACTCGTCCGGGAAGGACCTGTTCCAGGCCGCAGCGAATCGTTTCCACTTCAGGCAATTCCGGCATAATGTCACTCCTGTTTACAAATTGACTTTATTCATTTCAGCCCAGTTTAAGCCGGCTTTTACATCCACGGTAAGAGGCACCGCTAACTCCAGGGCACTTTCCATCTGTTTTTTAACCAGCCGGGCCACATTTATTAAGGACTCTTCTTTTACTTCAAAGACCAAATCATCATGAACCTGCAAAACCATCTGCACATCATCCATCCCTGCCAGCGCCTCTTCAACCCGGAGCATGGCCAGCTTGATGATGTCGGCGGCAGTGCCCTGAATAGGAGTATTCATGGCGGTCCGTTCGGCAAAACTGCGCTGGTTAAAATTTTTGGCGTTAATATCAGGGAGGTAGCGTCGGCGGTTCAGCAGGGTTGTCACATATCCGTTCTTTTTGGCATCCTCCACCACGTTATGAATGAAATCCCGCACACCGGGCAGCCTCTCAAAATAACGGCTGATATATTCCTTGGCTTCCTGCCGCGGGATTTTCAGCTGCTGAGAAAGGCCGTAATCACTGATACCATAAACAATGCCAAAGTTTACCGCTTTAGCCCGGTCACGCAGCTCAGGGGTTACATCTTCGGGCAGGACTCCAAACACTTCCGCTGCTGTACGGCGATGAATATCTTCCTCTTTTCTAAAGGAATCGATAAGAACCGGGTCTTTGGATACATGAGCCAGGATGCGTAGCTCAATCTGTGAATAATCGGCGGATAGAAGTAAGTTGCCCTTTTTCCCGGGAACAAATGCCCGGCGCACCCGACGTCCTTCCTCCAGGCGGATGGGAATGTTTTGCAGATTGGGTTCGGTACTGCTTAGCCGGCCCGTTGCCGTCACAGTCTGATTAAAGTGAGTATGTATACGGCCGGTTTGTTCATTCACCAGTTTGGAGAGCCCCTCCAGGTATGTGGTCAGAATTTTAATCAGAGTCCGGTACTTTAGGATTTTTGCCACCACTTCATGATGAGGCGCCAGCTCTTCCAGCACTTTGGCATCGGTGGAATAACCGGTCTTTGTTTTTTTAAGCGCCGGCAACCCCAGCTTATCAAAAAGGATTTGCCCCAGCTGCTTGGGTGAATTGAGATTAAACTCTTCACCGGCCAAGCTGTATATTTCCTGCTCCAAGGCGCCGATTCGCTCCCGGAATTCTGTCTTCATGGCATCCAAAGCCTGTAAATCCACCGCCACTCCGGTCCTTTCCATCCTGGCCAGCGTGTATGCCAGGGGCAGTTCCAAATCTTCATAAAGATGGTCCAGTGAAGCCTCTTTTAATTTTTCATCCAGCAAGGGGTAAAGATCATACAGCGTGCGCACTGCAGCACAGGAAAAATCCCGGTTACAAACTGCTTCGCCCTTTTTCTTTTTGGGCTCCTCAGGCAAAATTCTGTCCAAGTACCTGGCAGCCAGTTTTTGGGGTGGATAACCGTTCTCCAGCGGATCCAACAGGTAGGCGGCAAGGGATACGTCAAAGACAGCAGTATCGGAGGCCACTGCGCTCAGATTATGCCAGGTTTTGGCGTCATAAACCACAGTGAGTGCCTGATGACCGGTCAAAAGCTCCATTATTTTACTCAGCTCATTTTCGCCGGTTATAGGTAAATAGTAAGTTTTGTCCGCCACCGCCACAGAAAAACCTTCCGGCTTCTCCTGCCAGGATACACCCACGGGCAGAACAAGGACAGCCACCTTGGTGGCCTTCTCCATGGCAGCGCGTAATTCGGCATAACCTTCTTCACCTTCCACCAGATAAGAGGGCTCGGCAGTTTCTTTTTGCTTTGTTTCCTCACTTTCCCCGTCTGCGGGAAGTTTCTCCAACAGGCTCTTAAATTCCAGCTGCTCAAAAAGCCGGCGCAGCTCATCGCTGTCCGGTTCCTGCCTGGCAAAATCCTTAATGCTCTCTTCCATGGGCACATCTTTGACGATGGTGGCCAGCCTTTTGCTTAAAAAAGCCTGCTCTTTATATTGTGTCAGGTTCTCACGCAGTTTGCCCTTTAGTTCATCCATATTTTCATAAATCTTCTCCAGTGTCCCAAACTGCTTCAGCAGCTTAATGGCCGTCTTCTCTCCCACACCGGGGACTCCGGGAATATTGTCGGAGGGATCCCCTTTTAAGCCTTTAAAATCAATATACTGCTCTGCCGTTAAGCCGTAGCGCTCCTGCAGTTTATCTTCATTGTAGCGCTCCACCTGGGTAATGCCGCGTTTAGTATAAATCACCTCGGCGGGGATATCCACCAGTTGAAAAATATCGGCGTCACCGCTGACAATAAGCGGCCGGATATCTATGTCCCGGGCGTTTTTAGCCATGGTACCGATAAGGTCATCGGCTTCATAACCTTCTGTTTCCACAATGGGGATATGCAAAGCGGCAAGAACTTCCCTGACATGTGAAATCTGCTCGTTTAACTCACCCGGTGTTTTATCCCGCTTTCCTTTATACTCGCTGTATTCTTTATGCCGGAAAGTAGGGGCCGCTTTGTCAAAAGCCACCACTGCATAATCCGGCTTCTCCTCATCCAGCACTTTTAAGAGCATGGAGGTAAAACCATACACGGCATTTGTATATAAACCCTGCCGCGTCTGTAATAGCGGCAGGGCAAAAAATGCGCGGTACAGCAGGCTGCTGCCGTCAATAATCAGGAATGTGCCCTTTTCTTTCAAGGCAAAGCCTCCCTTCTTTTCTTTACCGCCCACCAAACCAGTCCCACAAAAAGCGGTACCAGTAGAACATTTAAGATAAGCTGCCAATTAACTGTGGCGGTATCTGTATCATCCAACAAAGGCTGGCTGTTCATGTCACCGGCATCCCTGGCATCATCGTCCATGTTATTACCCTGTATCCCTAACTCCTGTGAGGAAACTTCCTCTTCAGCCATACCGAAGGACTCCAAGCGCCCTTCATCTTCAGCAACAATGAGGGGAGCCTCGTCTGCCGTCAGCATATCCGGCTGCAGCGGCAGTACGTTGGCGGCCACCAGCATAATAAAGACAGCGGCGGCAGCAACAAACTGAAACACCCCGGAGCTTTGGCGGGAACGTCTCTTTTGCTCTCCGGAGAGCTCAGCCAGTACATTTTGCCGCAGACCCGCAGGAGGTGTAACCTCTTCTGCCTGCTTCATCCAATCCATTGTTGTCCGCAGTTGTTCCGCTTCCTCCCGGCAATCACCGCATTGGTCCAAATGCGCTTTAAACGCCTGTTTTTCATCTTCGTCCAACAGGCCGTCGAGATATTCACACATGCTTTCACGTACGGCATCACAGGTCATGGCTCAACCCCCCTTTACCTTTTAGATGCACAACCGGTGTAAAATGTTCCTCTTTTTTCAGGTAAAGGTCGCGCAGACGGGCGCGGGCACGATTGAGGCGGGATTTTACCGTCCCGATGTTCACATCAAGTACGGCGGCAATCTCGTCATAGCTGTAACCTTCCAGGTCCCGCATCACCACAACAATGCGCTGCCCGGCAGGCAGCCTGGATAAAAGCTCTTGAATTTCTGCCTGCAATTCGCTGTTAAGCGCCTCGCTTAAAGGATCCGGACCTTTGTCCGGCAAAGTAACGGCAATCTGGCCGTCATCTGTATCCAAAGGCTTATCCATGGAGACTAAGCCAGGCCTTCTCGCCTGACGGCGGCGCTCGTCCAGGCAGGTGTTGGTAACAATGCGATACAGCCAGGTAGAGAACTGTGACTGCCCCTTAAAGGAAGGCAAGGCCCGGAAGGCTTTTAGAAACGCCTCCTGGGCCAAATCCTGCGCATCGGTGTGGTTTCCCGACATGCGGAAACAAAGCGCATATACTTTTTGTTCATAGCACTTCATCAATTCATCGTACGCGGACAAATCGCCCCGTTGACAGCGGGCCACCAGTTCTTTTTCCTTTATGTCCACGCCATCACCCACTTCCCGTTAATCTAGGGTTAACCGATTTTCTTGAGCAGGTCTGCCATCTCAATGGCGCTCATGGCGGCATCCCAGCCTTTGTTGCCGGCTTTTGTTCCGGCCCGTTCAATGGCCTGCTCCAGCGTATCGGTGGTTAAGACGCCGAAAATAACCGGAACTCCGCTGTCCAGGGAAACCTTGGCAATACCTTTGGCCACTTCACTGGAGACAAATTCAAAATGGGGAGTGGCACCACGGATTACCGCGCCCAGGCAGATAACCGCATCATAACGGCCGGTGTTGGCCATTTTCTGGGCTACCAGAGGAACTTCATACGCTCCGGGCACCCAGGCAACCTCAACATTGGCATCTTGGGCGTCATGCCTTTTCAGTGCGTCAAGACAGCCACCTAAGAGCTTGCTGGAAATAAACTCGTTAAAACGTCCGACCACAATCCCAAATTTAAAATCCTTTGCTACTAATTGACCTTCATATAGTTTTGACATTGTAAACACTCCTAACGGGAAATTTTTGTACCTACAGGCACCGTTTTGTTAACATATGGCCCAGCTTCTGCTTTTTGGTAGACAGGTAATCATGACTGTGTTCGCAGGCGGGAATCTCCAGGGGTTCACGTTGTTCGATGGTTAGCCCGTAGCCTTCCAGCCCCCTGATTTTACGCGGGTTATTGGTCATCAAACGGATTTTGCGCACGCCCAGATCCACCAAAATCTGTGCACCAAGGCCATAGTCACGCAAGTCAGGGGCAAAGCCCAGGTCTTCATTGGCCTCCACCGTATCCCTGCCCTGATCCTGCAGGGCATAGGCGCGAATCTTATTAACAAGACCGATGCCCCGTCCTTCCTGACGCATATAAACCAGCACGCCGCGGTCTTCTTCCTCAATCATCTGCAGTGCGGCGGCCAACTGTGAACCACAGTCGCAGCGCTGTGAGGCAAAGACGTCCCCGGTCATACACTCGGAGTGCACACGCACCAAAGTGGGCGCTTCCGGATTAATATCGCCTTTGACAATGGCCAGATGCTCCAGGTTGTCCACGGTGTTGGCATAAACGATAATCTTAAAATCACCGAATTCTGAGGGCAGGTGCGCCTCAGCAGCGCGCCACACCAGCTGGTCCTTGTGCATCCGGTACTTAATTAAATCGGCAATGGTAATAATTTTTAAGTCATGCTCTTTGGCAAAATCCATTAATTGCGGAACACGGGCCATGGTACCGTCTTCATCCATAATCTCGCAAATTACACCGGCAGGATAAAGGCCTGCCAAAGACGCCAAATCCACCGCAGCTTCGGTATGGCCGGCACGGCGCAGTACACCGCCGTCCATGGCCTTTAGCGGGAAAATATGGCCGGGGCGCCGCAGGTCCTGGGGCTTTGTGTTGTCATCCAAAAGCGCCTGGACGGTCTGTGACCTTTCCTTTGCCGAAATACCTGTGGTGGTATCCATGGCATCCACGGAAACGGTAAAGGCGGTACAGTGAGGATCAGTATTGTTTGTTACCATGGGAGGCAAATCCAGCTCATTAATCCTGGCTTCCTGCATGGGAACACAAATCAGACCACGGCCGAACTTAGCCATGAAATTGATGGCTTCCGGCGTGGCCATTTCAGCGGCCATCAACAGATCACCTTCATTTTCCCGGTCCTCATCATCCACTACAATAAGCATCTTTCCCTGTTTCAAATCTTCAATTGCTTCTTCGATGGTATTGAATTTCATCTTTTTCACTCCTCAGTTATTGAAGAAAACCATTGGCTTTAAGTAGTTCCATGGAGATATCTGTTTTCTGCCCGTCTTCCCGGTGTGCAGACAGTAAACGCTCCACATATTTTCCAATCATGTCGTTTTCCAGATTCACCGCATCCCCTTCTTTTTTATACCCCAGCGTGGTAACTGAGGCGGTATGCGGGATGACGGAGACAGAAAATGCCTCGGAAGAGACATCGGCCACGGTAAGAGAAATACCGTCAATGGCCACACTGCCCTTGGCGATAATATAACGCAGTACTTCCGGCGGAGCACTGATGCGATAAATCACCGCATTTCCCTCCGGCCGCTTTTCCACAATGGCGCCCACACCGTCAACATGGCCGCTGACCAGATGTCCGCCCAGCCGGCCTCCCAAAGCCAATGCCCGTTCCAGGTTTACAGGGTCACCGCCCTGCAGTTGCAACAGATTTGTCTTGCGGAGGGTTTCAGGCATTACGTCCGCCACAAATTCCTGAGCGGAAAACGATGTTACGGTGAGACAAACGCCGTTAACGGCTATGCTGTCACCCAGACGCACATCGGTTAGCACCTGTTTTGCTTTAACACTTAACTTCCCCGCATCACCCCGGACCGACAACGTCTTAACAGTTCCCAGCTCTTCTACGATACCGGTAAACATGGCTACCCCCCTTAGTTTTTATTTTTTGTATGCAATGTATCCGGTAATTAATAAATCTGTATCATAATGGCTGATTTCAATATCCTTTACATGCCATGCTTCTTCCACAGTTGCCACACCTGTTCCTCCCACCGGTGTGGGAGCGGTATCGCCACCGAAAATCAACGGCGCCATAAAAAAGTAAACTTTATCAACAAGCCCGCTGGCTAAAAGCGAATAATTGAGCACACTGCCGCCTTCCACCAGTACCGAACTAATCTCATGTTTGCCCAGGTTATCCATTAACAGGTCCAGAGGCACCCTTCCCTCCGGGTCGGCTGGTAGCACTTCCACTCCCACACCTTTGGCCTGCAGTGCAGATATCCGCTCTTGGTCTGCCAGATCCGTAACGAAAATCAGCGTTTTTTCCGGATTTTCCGCCACTACCTTACTGTCCAGCGGGGTGTTGGCCTTACTGTCCACCACAATCCGCAGCGGATTTTTGCCTCCTTCCGGCAACCGGGTGGTGAGGCTGGGGTTATCCGCCAAAAGTGTCCCGATACCCACCATAATGGCATCAGTATGGTGCCGGAGTCGATGACCGAATTCTCGGGAGCGTTCCCCGGATATCCAGCGGGAAGCTTTGGTACGGGTGGCAATCTTACCGTCCATGGTCATGGCAGCTTTCATGGTCACAAAGGGTCGTCTGCTGGTAATATATTTGACAAAAACTTCATTCAGGCGGAGAGCTTTTTCTTCCAGCACACCGCTTTTAACCTTTATTCCTGCTTCCTGAAGTTTCTTTAAACCCAGGCCGTTTACCAACTCATTGGGATCCTGCATGGCCACCACCACTTTCCTGACACCGGCGGCGATAATCCGGTCCACACATGGCGGTGTTTTTCCGGTATGGGAGCAGGGTTCCAGTGTTACATACAGCGTGGCTCCCCGGGCAGCTTCTCCTGCTTCTTCCAGGGCAATGATTTCGGCATGTGGTCCGCCGGCTTTCTGGTGATAACCTGTACCTACCGTTTCACCATCCTTGACCAAAACTGCTCCCACCATGGGATTAGGGCTGGTAGTACCCTGCCCCTGTGCTGCCAGATCAAGTGCCAGCCACATATACCGTTCGTCTGCATCCATTGTTTACTCTACACCTCACCATCATTTTTTTTAAGAAGTCACGCTTATTCAGTTCCCCCAGGCGCGTGGTAGTAAAATAAAAACCCCGGGAATCCCCAGGGTTTTTGATGACATAGGAAACATAACTCCTTCTCCCATCCAGACTATACTGTCGGCTCCGGAATTTCACCGGATCAGCTTAGTGCTCGCGGGCTATACCGCCGGTTCGGAATTGAAGGACTTTGCCTTCTCACCTGACCCTGAAGGAATATCTGAAATTTATTATAGCATAAAGTACGGTTTATACCAACTTTTTTTCTGTCTGCAGCATTTTTATGGCCTGAATCACATCAGGTTCACCAAACACGGCGGTTCCGGCCACCAAAACCGAAGCTCCCGCATCCCGTACCACAGGCGCGGTTTCAGCATTGATGCCGCCGTCCACCTGAATGTCCACGGGGCGCTCTCCCAGCATTTCTCTTAAAGCACGGATCTTGGGAACAGCGGCGGGGATAAATTTCTGTCCGCCGAAACCGGGATTTACACTCATAATCAAGACCAGGTCCACATCATCCAAAACATATTCAATCACCGACAGCGGTGTGGCCGGATTAAGTGCTACACCCGCCTTTACACCTAAACCACGGGTCATCTGCAAAATGCGGTGCAGATGGGTACAGGCTTCTGCCGAAACGGTAATGGAGTCGGCGCCGGCTTTGGCAAACGCTTCCAGATAATTTTCCGGATTCTCAATCATTAAATGTACGTCAAAATAAAGGTCGGTCTTATTGCGCAGGGATTTCACCACCTGGGGGCCCATGGTCAGATTGGGGACAAAATGGCCGTCCATCACATCAAAATGAAGCCAGTGAGCCCCGCCTTCTTCAACTTTTTTAACGTCATCCGCCAGGCGGGAAAAATCGGCGGATAATAAAGACGGTGCAATCTTAACCATATTAATAGCTCCTCTCCTGTGCCATAACTTCTTCCAGAAAGACAAGATAATTATTATAACGGGACGACGCAATCTCTCCTCTTTCCAGCGCGTCCTTTACTGCGCAGTCCGGTTCATTATAATGTTTACAGCTTTTGAAACGACACTGCGGTGAGAAGTCCTGAAATTCAGGGAAAAAGAAAGGAAGTTCCTCACTGGCCACTCCGGAAAGATCCAGTTGACTAAAGCCCGGTGAATCGGCCACCAACCCGCCGCAGTCCAAAGTCAAAAGCTCAACGTGACGGGTAGTATGCCGTCCCCGTTTGGACTTCTCAGATATTTCCGCAGTTTTTAGCTGCAGCCCCGGTTGAATCCGGTTTAAAAGGGAGGATTTTCCCACGCCGGAAGGTCCGGCTAAAACGGTAATTCGCTTACAAAGCTGTTGTTTTGCATCTTCTATACCTTGCCCGTAAAGGGCACTGGTAAACAAAACAGTATAACCGGCACCGCCGTAGAGATCCCGCAAGGCGCTTTCCTTATCATGGGGAAGGTCGTCTTTATTCATGCAGATTACAGACCGTAAGCGCTGGCTCTCAGCCAATACCAGCAAACGGTCCAATAGCTGCAGTGACAGCGGCGGATCCTGAGGTGCACAGACAATCATCACCTGATCCACGTTGGCTACAGGCGGGCGCACCAAAAAAGACTCCCGGGGTTTTACCTCTTCCAAAACTCCCTCCGTCTCGGAAAGGAAGGTGAAGCGGACACGATCCCCGGCATGAATGGTGGTTCCTTCTTTTTTAAAGCGACCGCGGGCACGGCAGCGTACAACGGCACCCTCATCGCTTTGCACATCATAAAAACCGCCTACTGCCCTGATGATTATTCCTTGCAGTGTTCATCACCTCTTGGCCTGCTTTTTAGGGAAATGACTGTGTTTCCACATTATCCTGCCAACGCACTTCCACTTCACCGCTGCCCCAGCCAAATGTCTCAATGGGCTCACCGTCATTGATATATTCTTCGGTGCGTTCACCGTACGCATCGCGGATAATTACCGTCACTTCTTCTTCTAAGGGAATGTCGTCGGTATTTATCCGTATTTCGTGCTGCTCCAACTCAACCTGATCCGGTCCTTTGCTGACGGTTAAATCCACCCGGTCTCCCGACTGTACCTCTTCACCCGGGTCAGGGTGCTGTCCGATTACCACGCCGGCAGCATAATCATCGTTGTGCTCTTCTCTGACATGGCCGATTTCCAGGTCATATAGATTCAGCCAGTTTCTGGCATCATCCAATGTAAGTCCGCGCAGATCACGCAGCTCAAAAGGCCTGCCGCCGATACTTACCTCAATGGTGACAGTTGAGCCACGGGTTATCCGATGACCGCCGCTGGGATCCTGGGAAATAACTCTGCCCGGCGGTTCATCACTGTAACGCTCTTCCACTTCCACTTCAAAGCCGCTGGCTTCCAACTGCAACGTAGCTTCCCGCCGCATGCGGCCCACCACATTGTCCACTTCCACCAAATCCGGACCGGCGCTCAGTGTGAGAATAATTTCTCTGTCCTGCTTAACGGTCCGGTTCGGCTCCGGATCCTGGCGCAGAACATGCCCGGCGGGGACGGTTAAACTGGGCTCCCCTTCCTCGGTTACGCGGTAGTTAAGCCCCGCTTCTCTGAGCATTTGTTGAGCGCGGGTTAAAGGCTCTCCCTCCACATCCGGGACCGTTACATCAGGGACAATCAGGTAGTTGCGCAGAAAAGCAATGCCGAAAATAAGGCCGGCCAGCAACAAAACTCCGGCAATAATGGCCACCCAGTGAATGGGTTTTAGTTTCTTTTTAGTTTTGGGGCGGGACTCCCGCCTGGTTTGGTCAACCTCATTATCGTTTACCGGCATAATGGCCTGGGATTCTTCCCGGCCGGCAAGCCAGTTGGAGAGCTCTGCAGAAATCTCCTTGGCACTGCGGAAACGGTTCTCCGGATCCTTTTCCACCGCTTTGCGGATAATCCGCTCCACCTTTTCCGGTATTTCAGGATTTACTTCCCGTGGACGGGGAAAAGGCTCCTGCAGATGTTTCACCGCAATGGAAACAGGGGATTCACCGCTGAAGGGGACTTGTCCCGTCAGCATTTCATAAAGGACTACCCCCAAAGAATAAATATCTGACTTTTCTCCGGTTTGGCCTCCACTGGCCTGCTCCGGAGAAAAATAATGTACAGAACCCAAAATGGCGCCGTTATAGGTCATGGTGGATGCGGTGACAGCCTGGGCAATGCCAAAATCGGTGACCTTAACCCGCCCGTCTTCGCTGATTAAAATATTATGGGGCTTTACATCGCGATGGACAATTCCGTGCTTATGGGCTTTCTCCAGCGCATGGCCAATCTGAGCGGCATACTCCACAGCCATGCGAACCGGAAGTTCACCCATATCATTTATCAGCTCTTTTAAGGACTGACCCTCGATATACTCCATCACAATATAGTGAATACCTTCTTCAAAGCCAACATCATAGATACTCACAATATTTGGATGAGACAAACCGGCCGCAGCCTGAGCCTCCCTGCGGAAACGACGCACAAAATCCTGGTCGCTCACATACTCAGGACGTAAAACCTTTACTGTCACATGACGGTTTAGCAAATTGTCCATCCCTTTATAGACAAAGGCCGTGCCACCGTCTCCTATTTTTTCAACCACCTGATAGCGGTTCCCCAGAATCTTCCCTATCATTTCCTCACCTCAAGTCCTTCCAGGCAGCTCTTCATGCTTGAACCACAACGGCGGTTATGTTGTCGGTGCCGCCGCGTTCATTGGCCAGAGCCACTAACTTACGCAAAATATCTTCCAGTGGTTCAGCTGCGTGGACAGCAGAGAACAACTCACTCTCGTTAACCAAACCGTACAGACCATCGCTGCAAAGTAATAGAATTTCACCAGGCATAAGTTCAACCTGCTTAATATCAAACTGGGGATTTTCATCGGTCCCCAGAGCCTGGGTAAGAATATTTCGCTGCGGATGATTCTCTCCGTCTTCTTCGCTGATCTGACCGGAACGGATTAGCTGGGATACCAGGGTATGATCAACACTTACCCGGCGAATTTCCTGCTTATTGATACAATAAGCCCGGCTGTCGCCGATGTGGCCCAGCCAAAACTGTCCGGATACACAAAGAACCAACGTTACAGTGGTTCCCATACCGTTATACTGAGAGTTTCCGTTGCCGGCCTCAAGGACGTCTTGGTTGGCCCGGGTCAATACTTCGGTGAGTATAGGCTGCAAGGTCTTTCCCTGCTTGGCAGCGCGGACAACCTCTTCCTCTCTGTCGGCAAGATAGCGGCGAACCATATCCAGTGCCAGCGAACTGGCTACTTCACCGGCGGCGTGGCCACCCATGCCGTCTGCCACGGCAAACAGGCTCAAAGGCCCTTCCTGATGAATAAGATAAGAATCTTCGTTGTTATCCCGCACTATTCCCCGATCACTGATTCCTGCGGCTTTCAATATTTTCACCCCTTGCCTTGTCAGCACTCCCCAAGATATTCGTTGCGCAGCTGCCCGCAGGCAGCAGCTATATCGGCACCCAATTTACGGCGGACGGTAACATTAACACCCTTTTGCCGCAGCGTATCCCTAAACTGCTTCACCGTATTCTGCGGACTGGGCTTTAAGCCCAACTCATCCACAGCGTTTAGAGGAATCAGGTTCACATGGCACAGCCTTCCCTTAAGGAGGGAGGCCAGCTCTTTGGCATGCTCGGTCTTATCGTTTAAACGGTCAATCAGGATGTATTCATACGTTACCCGGCGGCCGGTGGCCCGGCTATAGGTATCACAGGCGCTCAGCAACGGCTCCAGCGGGTACGTTTTATTGACGGGCATAATCTTATCACGTACACGGTTGTTGGAAGCATGCAATGAAACTGCCAGATTCAGCGGCCAGCCCAGCTTGGCTAACTCCTCAATCTTTGGCACCAGTCCTGATGTGGACAAAGTCACATGCCGCAGGCTCATGGCCAGCTTTTGCGGATCACGCACCGCCTCCAGAAAAGCGATGGTTTCCCTGAAATTGTCAAGGGGCTCGCCGGAGCCCATCAGCACCAGGCTTTTTAATTCTTTGCCCCGTTTGCGCAGTGCATTTTTCACCTGCAGGACCTGGGCCATGATTTCAGCCGCCGTTAAATTGCGCACAAACCCGGGTAAGCCGGAAGCACAAAATAAACAGCCCATTTTACAGCCAACCTGGGTGGAAATGCAGGCGCTAAAGCCGATATCATAGGGCAGCACCACCGTCTCCACCGTCTGGCCGTCGGGCAGGGCGAATAAATATTTCTCCGTGCCGTCCTCAGATACCTGCTCAGTCACCACACTCAAAAACCCAGGCACAGCTTTCTGGGCCAGTTGTTCTCGCAAACCCTTGGGCAGGTTGGTCATCTCGTTAAATGTCTGAGCTCCCTGTTGATAAAGCCAGTCCATAACCTGTTTGGCCCGGAAGGCCGGTTGGCCCAGACTTTGGAAGAATTCCTGCAGCTCGCTGGTGGAAAGTTCCAGCAGATTCACTTTGTCCATTTATCTGACACACGTCCTTAAAAGTCTGCAAAATCCTGCACCAAGTATATCAAAATAGCCTTGAAAAAGCAACGCGGCCCCCAAAGGACCGCTGCAGTAGTTAACAAGCTTTTATATTTTTTTAAGCCTGCTGATAAAAAAACCGTCCACCCCATGGATATGGGGCAGCAAATGGATTCCGGTTTTTCCTGCATCCTGCTGCCAGTCTTGTGGCAGGTACGGCCGCAGGTCATCGGGCACCATATCATCCTGATTCTTCAACAGTTCTTCCACCACTTCATCGGTTTCTTCCGGTTCGTTGGTGCAGGTGCTGTAGACCAGGGTCCCTCCCGGTTTAAGAACGGCAGCAGCAGCTTTTAGCATATCGCACTGCACATGGGCCAACTTACGGATATCATCTTCGCTGCGGCGCCATTTTAAGTCCGGTTTGCGCCGGATGACACCGAAGCCGGAACAGGGAACATCCAGCAGGATGCAATCAAAGCTATCCGGATTTTCTTTGGCAATTTCCCGCGCATCAAGGCACTGGGTGCGCACAATATCCACGCCCATTCGCCGGCAGTTGGCCTTAACCAGCTCCAGCCGGTGGGGATGGATATCCAGAGCCAGAATATCACCACTGTTGTTCATCAATTGGGCAAGATGGGTGGTCTTGCCGCCCGGGGCACTGCAACCGTCAAGAACCGCATCCCCTGCCTGAGGATCCAGAACTCGGGAGGTGAGCATGGCGCTCTCTCCCTGGACCTGAAAACGGCCTTCTCTGTACGGGGCCAGTTCGGTGAGCCGTCCGCTGCGGGTTAACAGTGCACCTTCGGGCACAACAGTACTGGGCACAGCTTCAACGCCGGCCGCAGTTAATTCACTTAGTAAGGTATCCCGGTCGGTCCGCAACGTGTTAACACGAATGCTAAGCGGTGCCGCCTGGTTATTGGCCGCCACCAGCTTTTCTGCCTCTTCGGGGCCATAACGGTTAAGCCAGCGACGCACCAACCACAGGGGATGAGAATATCTCACCGACAGATAATTGGCACTGTCCTTCTTTTTGTCGGGCCAGGGCAGATGGTCTTTTTTGCGCAGGGCACCGCGCATCACACCGTTAACAAAAGGAGCCAGGCCCCGTTTCTTCCCTTTTTTCACCAACTCCACCGTGGCATGAACCGCCGCGGCAGGGGGAACCCGGTCCAGATAGAACAATTGATAAAAACCAATTCGCAGAATCTGGTGAATCGGTTTATCCAGCTTCTTTATAGGGCGTCCGCTTACCTTTTCAATTAACCAGTCCAGCGTCAGTTTATAGGTGATGACGCCATAGGTGATTTCTGCGGCCAGCCGCTTATCACGGGGATCCAAAGAATGACTTGATAATACCTCGTCCAGCGCCAGATTAACGTAAGCATCATCTGCCTCCACCCGCTGCAGCGCCAGCAAACTGGCTTCCCTGGCGTCAATTTTACGTTTTCTGGTCATATTAATCTCTGCTGTTGCGCAGAATCAGGAGACGGATTAACTGGGCAAGTGCCACCGCCGCTGCTGCAATATAGGTAAGAGCCGCAGCGTTTAAAACTTTGCGGGTGGGTCCCACTTCCTCGCGGCCAATAAAACCGCCGCCTTCCAACAGCTCCACGGCCCGGCTGGAGGCGTTAAATTCCACCGGTAAAGTGACCAACTGAAAAATAAAAGCAAAGGCGAAAAAGAGAATCCCCACGTCCATTAACCAGTTGAGGCCACCACCCTGGGCGCCGCCTGAAAATATAAAACCGATGAAAAATAACGGCAGAGCCATCCGTGAGCCGAAATTTGCTACCGGGAAGATATTATTGCGAAACTCAAGGGGCACATATCCGTCGGCGTGCTGCATAGCATGGCCCGTTTCATGGGCGGCAATGCCCAAAGCTGCCAAAGAGGAGCTTTGATAAACACCTGGAGACAGCCGTATCACACCGGACTTAGGGTCATAATGATCCGTCAGGTGGCCCTGTCCCTGTTCCACCGGGATATTCTGCAGTCCGGCGGAATCCAGTAGACGGCGGGCTGCCTGGGCTCCTGTAATACCGGAACGGGAGCGTACCTTTGAATATTTGGCGTATGCCGACTTAACCTGTCCCTGGGCCCACATGGCAAAAATCAGCGCCGGAATCAGGGGAATTAACGCCTCAATTGGCAGAAACATGAAATACATTGCCTTCTCCTCCTTGAATAAAAAATAAAATAGCTTTTTCCACCGCATCCGGGTCCACATAAGTGTTAAAGCACGGTCCATGGGGTCGATCGTTGGTTACGCCCAGCACCGGCAGCGGGATACAGTCCAGAATACCGCTGGTTAAATCACGCTCACAGGCCACCGCCACAATAGCGCGGGGGCGCAGCTTCTTTACCGCTTCCCTGGCCAGTGTGCCGCCGGTGGCAATGCGCAGGTGCACGCCGTAACGCTCGCTAAGCGGCAGTAAATCCCCCACCGGGCAGCGGCCGCAGCGGGTACAGTTTTCGGTGTTGGTGGTAATCCGGTTTGGGCATTCCCGCTCCTGCAGGCAGTGGGGAAGTAATATAAGCAGCCGGTCCGGGGTAAGCTTACCCTGCTTTGCTTTAACCAGCTGATTGTTAACCTCCACAAACGAGCGCTGAATTTTGTCCTGGGTTATTTTAAACACCTTACCCAGCCACATCACCACAGGATAAAGCAGGGAAAAGGTAAAATTCATGGGTTTGTTTAAAAAAGTAATGTTCTTCTCCGACACCAGAGACAGTACTATTCCGGCAAAGCCCAGTCCGATTACAATCAAACAGGCCAAAACCGCCACCACCGCCACAATGGTGATGTAGCGCAGCCAGCCTCCGTCCTGTTGGAAAAATGTAAGCCAGATATAACCGAGGGCACCGGCAAATAAAAGCATTGTGGCCGCCAGAAGCCCCAGATAAATTCGTTTTTTAATCACCGGTATCACCTCTTCCTTCTTATTCTACTACAACTTAGCTTTATTTTCCAAGCAATGTTCCCACTGCCAGCTCATTGCCGCGTAAAAAATCACCGGCTGTCATGGGCTTTTTTCCCGGCGGCTGCAGCCTGGTAATCAGATATGCACCGTCTTTTGTGGCCACCAAAATACCTTCACCATCAGCCCGCAATACTTCTCCGCAGCGCTTACCTTTGCCCCCGGCAGGTTTGCCGGACCAGATTTTCAGGCGCTGCCCGTCTATAAAAGTGTACGTCCCCGGCCAGGGATTCATACCCCGGACCCGGTTATGCACTTCTTTTGTGTCCCGGCACCAGTCAATTTGCTCCTCCTCCCGGGTAAGGGGAGGAGCCGCCGTGGCTTTGCTCTGGTCCTGGGACACCCGGGGAGCATCGCCCTGCAGGATTTTTTCAATGGCCTCCACAATCAGGTCACCACCCACAGCGGCCAGCTGATCATGGAGCTCTCCTGTGGTAAGTTCATTGGAAATGGGGACAGCCTGCTGCAGAATCATATCGCCGGTATCCATGCCCTCATCCATATGCATAATGGTTATACCGCTTTTTTCATCTCCGGCCAGAACTGCCCGGTGAATGGGCGCCGCTCCGCGCCAGCGGGGCAATAGCGACGCATGGACATTAAGTGCAGCAATTTTAGGTACCGCAAGGACGGTTCCCGGCAGAATACGCCCGTACGCTGCGGTCACCAGAAAATCCGGCTCCAGGCTTTTCAACCACTGCAGAAACTGCTCATTTTTAATTTTTTGCGGCTGCTCCACCGGCAGGCCCAATTCCTGAGCCACTTGTTTTACAGGTGGTGCCATCATCTTTTTGCCCCGACCGGAAGGCCGGTCCGGCTGGGTTACCACCGCCACCACGGTAAAGGCGTCATGAAGCTTACGCAGCGTGGCCACGGCAAAATCCGGTGTGCCCAGAAAAATAATTTTCTTATTCTTCATTGAATCCTCCTGCTATTCCTTCTGTTCAAGCAATCGGGTGACTTTGTCCACAAACAGTATGCCGTCCAGGTGATCAATTTCGTGCTGAAATGCCCGGGCCAACAAGCCGGAGGCACATATCTCCACCGTATTGCCGTCGGGATCCTGTGCCCTGACGGTCACCGACTCATCCCTTTCCACTTCCCCGGCCACGCCGGGAAAACTAAGGCATCCTTCCACCGACGTTTCTTTGCCTTCCCCGCTGATAATCTCCGGGTTAATAAGTTTTAAAACCCCGGTTTCATCCTGCACATCAATTACAATTATACGCTTGCTGATTCCCACCTGCGGTGCCGCCAGGCCGATGCCTTCTGCATCATACATGGTTTCCACCATGTCCTCCAAAAGCTTTTTTACCTGAGGTGTAATCTCAGGCACTTCTTTAGCCTTCTCCCGTAAAACCGGATCTCCCGTTGTTCTAATGATTCTGATTGCCATATACAGATCTTCCTCTCTATTTTACAGTCTGCCTGTTTATAATAAGCTTTGCGGATCCACATCCACCGACAGTCGCACTGCTGTGGCGGGCGGGCTGCAGCGAAACTTTTCGGCGGCATCTTCCACCGCCGCTAAAAGGGGCTCCAGTTCACAGTGCCTCACAACCACCTGCCAGCGAAACTGTCCACGTACCTTTTCTATCGGGCAGGGCGAGGGGCCCAAAATATCTGCATCGCCCTCAAACAGTGAAACCATAAATGAAGCCGCATCAATAACCCGTGCTTCGTCTTCTCCGGATAACAATAGCCGTACCATGCGGGTAAAGGGCGGATAACCCAATTCCCGGCGGGCTACGCTCTCCTCTGCATAAAATGCCTCATAATCATGAGTTTTAGCCGCTAAAATTGCGTAATGTTCCGGGGTATAGGTCTGTACCACCACATTACCGCCGGCAGAACCACGGCCTGCCCGTCCCGCCACCTGGGTAAGCAGCTGAAAAGTCCGCTCGCCTGCCCGGAAATCGGGTAAATTAATGGCAGTATCGGCAGTAATAACACCAACCAGCGTCACATCCGGAAAATCCAGCCCTTTGGCTACCATCTGTGTTCCAATTAGGACATGGGCTTCTTTATTTTTAAAAGTATTAAGTATCTTCTGATGTGCGCCTTTGCGGGTAGTGGTATCCGCATCAAGCCTGGCCACCCTGACATGGGGAAAATGCTTGCGCAGCTCTTCCTCCACCTTCTGGGTGCCGGTACCAAAGTGCTTGATATATCGTCCGCTGCACTTTGGACAGGTCAGCGGATATGGCTCCTGATGTTCACAATAGTGACAGCGCAGCATTTCCTCAGCCATATGAAACTTTAACGCCACGTTGCATCCGGTGCAGCGCATCACATGACCGCACTCACGACACAACACAAAAGTGGCGTAACCGCGTCGGTTCAGAAGCAAAATAGCCTGCTTTTCTTCAGCAAATACCTTTTCCAGCGCAGCCAGAAGCGGACGACTGAAAATACTGCGATGGCCGTCTTTTAATTCCTGCCGCATGTCCACAATCTCCACCGGCGGCATAGGCCTGTTGGCAATACGCTCCTGCAGTGGACACAACCGGTAATTACCCAGCCTGGCCTGCAAAGAGGACTCCAAGGCCGGGGTGGCACTTCCCAGCACAACGGCGGCATCATGATTCCCTGCACGCCAAAGTGCTATATCCCGGGCATGATAACGCGGCGCCTCATCCTGCTTGTAGGTAGACTCATGCTCTTCGTCAAGAATAATAAGCCCCAGATTGCGAAACGGCGCAAAGATGGCCGAACGGGCACCGATTGCCACCCATGCTTCTCCGGCGGCGATACGGCACCATTCATCGTACCTCTCACCCGCCGAAAGTTTACTGTGTAAAACAGCTACCCGTTCACCGAAGCGGGCGGCAAAACGTTCTATCATCTGCGGAGTCAGAGCAATTTCCGGCACCAGCACAATACTGCCCCTGCCGGCTGCAGCGGTATCGGCAATGGCCTGCAAATAAACTTCGGTCTTGCCGCTGCCCGTTACTCCGTGTAAAAGAACGGTCCTGGGCTTGTTGCCGGCCAAAGCATCGCCAATTTGCTGCAGCGCTTCCCCCTGAGCCACAGTGGCACTAAGAGACTGCTGGGGAATAAACTGCTCCCCGGCCAACGGGTCCCGGCGCAGGGAAGTTTCTTCGGTTTTAATAATACCCCGCTTTTCCAGGGAACGGACGGTGGCGCGGCTGACTCCCTGCTTCTCCAACTCCGTTAAAGCACAGGGTCCTTTTTTCAAAATACCAACCGCCAAAGCCTGTTTGTTACCTAACTTTGACTGGTCGGCCTCATTGATAAGGTATGCGGTTAAAATCTTTTTCTTGCCAATTCCCCGTGTTTCACGGCGGCTCAGCTTAATTATACCGTCCTGCTGCAGGCGCCGCAACTCACCGGGCCGGTCCATTTCCGGAAAGCTTTTCAGCCAGGCAGCCATCTTAACCGGGCCATTATCACGCAAGTAGCACAAAGACGGGCTCTCCGGCTCAACTTCCCCGGTAAACTCCACCCATTTCCTCTGTGTCCAGCGCACCCCGCCGGGAACCATGGCTTGCAGGAAATCTACCCGGTTGCACAACCAACGGGCAGCGCCCCAGGCCGACAAATCCACAAGCTCTTCGGTAAGAAGCGGTGCTTCATCTAACACTTCCTCTATCTCTTTTATTCCATCGGTTTCCGACAGTGAAGAATCGGTGTTCAGGCCTATACAAAACCCTTCCAGCCTCTGGGGGCCAAAGGGAACCACTACCCGACTGCCCACCCGCACATCCATCGTAGACGGTACGCGGTAGGTAAAAGGGCGATCCAGCCTGTTGTGACGTATACTGACAATTATTTCTGCAAAGGTATCCACAGCTGCCTCCAAGTCTTGTTTCCAGAAATATTCAACACCATGATCATTTTCCCCTTGTCGGATAAAGAATTTATCACGTATAATGTTGTGTGGGAGGACAAATAACATGATAAATGCATTTATCTCTACCTTGAAAAACAATCGTTCCTGGCTCATCCTGGCTGTAATTTTTTTCATTGGCGGCACTTTCTTAACTTACGCTGCCCTGCATCAGGACCCCCAGGCTCTGGCCATGCTGGAAGAAGCCATCTTTCCCGTTTTAGAGGAACTGGGCGAAGAAGTCTTTACCGGCCACCCTCTGTACGGCGCATTAATCTTGTTTTTCCACAACCTTACCGCATCTTTGCAGGTAATCCTGCTGGGTCTGATATTAGGCATTCCGCCGCTCTTTTCCGCCATCGCCAACGGTTCGGTCCTGGGTATCCTGGCTTTCCAGCTGGGTCAGGAAGGTGTGGCGGTTGTACCGTTTCTTTTAGCCGGTATTTTGCCCCACGGCATTTTTGAGCTTCCTGCTTTTTTACTAAGCGCAGCCTTTGGCTTAAAACTGGGTTACCACCTGGTCTTTCCTCTCCCCGGGCTAAAACGCCTGGAATCTGTGAAGAACATCTTCCGGGAAATCGGCGGCGCCTTACCCATGATTGTCATCCTGCTGGCAATAGCCGCCTTAATCGAAGTATTCATCACCCCCGCCGTCCTCCTCTACTTCTTCAACTAAAAGCCAACCCCAAACCCAAACCCAAAACAAAAACACCCACCACGGGTGTTTTTTTATGGACAGAGGGACAGGTTTATCTGTCCACAATTTTGGGACAAGGGGACAGGTCAACTGTCCCAAATATTATAAAGCTGATAAAACTTTACCTGCTGTTAATGTCTTGAGACAAGGGGGACAGGTTTCTTTGTCCCAGAATTGACCTGATATTCTTACATTATGTTCTGTGAATGGCTTGCATGGCCTTTTCCTCGTCTTCTTCCCTTACATAAAAATCATATTGAGAAGTATCCACATGACCGAAATTTCCCCTGGCATGATGAGCGCGCAGATCTCTTTTTACATCGGTCTGGTATGAAACCCCATGTCCCTTTAATTTATCCACTACTCTAAAATAATCATCATTTCCGAAAGCAGTATATACGTGGCATTTATATTTGGAAAACAGGAGTCTGAACAGTCCCAACTAATTTCAACTCCTCTCAACTCAGATTAAAAAGCTAATCTTTTCAATTGCGTGTGCAATACAGTTTTAAAAAAAACAAAAGTGTTGTTACTGCCTGGATTACAAAAAGTGGGAAAGTGAGACAGAATGACCTGCCTGTCCTCGCAGAGGGATCCCTTTGTCCCACTTTTTCTTTAGTTGTGGACAAATCCCTCTGTCCAGAAAAAAGTGGGAAAGTGGGACAGTTGACCTGTCCCCTTGTCCCACTTTTGTTTTAGTTATTGTTTGGTTAGGAGTTGGGTTGCTTCGTGGAGTATTTGGCGGGCTACTTCGTCTTTGGTCATGAGGGGAAGTTCTTTTTCTGTGCCGTCGCGGAAGTACAGGCGGACAATGTTGGTGTCGGCTTTAAAGCCGGCGCCGGCCATGGTCAGGTCATTGGCCACAATCATATCCAGGTTTTTACGGTCCAGTTTGCCTGTGGCGTTTTCCTGCAGATTTTCCGTTTCGGCGGCAAAACCCACCAGAATCTGGTTTTCTTTTTTCTTGCCCAACTCGGCCAGAATATCTGGGTTGCGGACCAGGGGGATGGCCATTTCGCCCCCTTTTTTCATCTTTTGTCCATGGACTGTGGCCGGCCGGTAATCGGCCACCGCCGCTGCTTTTATCACCAGATCTGCCTTTGGATACGCATCCATAACAGCACGGTACATCTCTTCTGCGGTGGTTACCCGAATTAACTCCACTCCAGGCGGAGGAGTCAGGTTGACAGGGCCGGACACCAAAGTAACATCGGCTCCCTGCTCTGCCGCTGCCCTGGCAATGGCAAAGCCCATTTTGCCGCTGGAATGATTGGTGAAATAACGCACCGGATCCAGCGGTTCCTGGGTAGGACCGGCTGTAACCACCATATGAAGTCCCTGGTACTTATTTTTGGGGCCCAGCAGTGCGCAGGCCTGATTAAAAATTGCCGCAGGTGAGGCCATGCGTCCGCGTCCGCTGTCGCCGCAGGCCAATTCGCCTGCCTCGGGCTCGGCAAAATGATATCCGGCCTCAATTAGTTTGGCAATGTTTTGTTGGGTAATGGTATTCTCATACATCTGTGTGTTCATGGCGGGAGCAAAAATCACCGGACAAGTTGCCGCCAGCACAGTGGTGGTAAGCAAATCGTCGGCAATTCCGGCGGCGGCTTTACCGATACAGTTGGCTGTGGCCGGGGCAATGACAAACAGGTCGGCATTTTGTGCCAGACCGACATGTTCTACGGAATATAGTTGGGAAGCGGTAAACAAATCATCGTAAACCCGATTGCCGCTAACTGTCTGAAAGGTAAGCGGTGTAACAAATTGCTTGGCAGAGTCGGTCATTACCACGCGAACATTGGCACCGGCTTTTACAAAAAGCCGGCAAAGCTCGGCCGCTTTATATGCGGCGATCCCGCCGGTTACACCTAAAATTATAGTTTTGTCGGAAAGCATATTAGCCCCCCTGTTTCTTAATCCGGTCGTAGCCGATTTTATCCGCAGCAATCTCTTCCAGCGCGATGGATACATCCTTAATGGATTTAGTATCAATCAGGCGGGGAGCATCCTCGTTTAACATCCTGGCACGTTTGGCTGCTGCAATAACCAACGTATATTTACTGTCTACTTTTTTAATTAATGTATCAATGGACGGATAAATCATGATTTAACCTCCTCGGCAATGGCCTCAATCAGGTCGCTGTTCCGTGATACCTGCAGTTTCTCTGCCTGAATAATGGCCGCAATCTTATCCCGGGCACTTTCCACCCGATCATTAACCACAATGTAATCGTATTTGGGTGCCAGTGAAACTTCATTGGCCGCGGCAGACAGGCGGCGGTTAAGACTTTCTTCCGACTCTGTACCGCGGTTTATAATGCGAGAACGCAATTCTTCTCCCGAAGGCGGCATCAGGAATATGAAGATGCCGGCAGAAAAGGCCTCCATTACTTTCATTGCCCCCTGGGTATCAATTTCCAAAATCACATCGCGGCCGTCATTTAACAGATTTTCCACCGTACTGCGCGGTGTTCCGTAATACTGGCCGTACACGTATGCATATTCCAGAAAATCCCCGTTGGCAATGGAATCTTCAAAATCCTCACGGCTGACAAAAAAATAGTTGACCCCGTCCTCTTCACCGGCACGGGGTTGTCGTGTTGTCTTGGACACGGATAGGACCAATTCCGGACATTTTTCCAGCAGAGCCCTGCAAACCGTACCTTTCCCCGCGCCTGAAGGGCCGGAGATGACAATCAGTAATCCCTGTCTGGTCAATTGGTCCCCCTCCGGTGTTATTCTTCTTCTTCTACAGCGCTGGCTTCTTTAGTGTGTAATCTGTGTTTAACTGTTTCCGGCTGTACCGCAGAGAGCACCACATGTCCACTGTCGGCAATAATCACAGCACGGGTTCTGCGTCCGTATGTAGCGTCAATGAGCATACCCCGGTCTCGCGCCTCGGTAATCACCCGTTTGATAGGGGCGGATTCCGGGCTTACAATAGCAATAATACGGTTAGCGGAGACAATATTGCCAAACCCAATATTAATCAGCTTGATTTGCAAGTAGAGAACCTCCTTATGATCTGGTATCTATATCCTGCTGTCAATTAGGTTAACTATGGTAATAGTATAACGGAAATGCGGGAAAAAATGCAAGAGGCAAATCTAATTAACGATATTGAGCTTATTCGATATTTTGTACCTGCTCACGGATTTTTTCCAACTCCGTTTTCATATTCACCACCAAGCTGGCAATTTCATAGTCATTTGCTTTGGAGCCAATGGTGTTAATTTCCCGAAACAGCTCCTGGGTCAGAAAATCCAGTTTACGCCCCACCGGCTCTTCTGTCTGCAGTGTTTCACGAAAAGCGGTTAGATGACTGGCAAGGCGCACCAGTTCCTCGGTGACATTGCTGCGGTCTGCAAATACTGCAGCTTCTGTCAGCACACGGGCCGGGTCCATTTCAGCCTGACCCAGATACTCGTTAAGCCTGTCCTGCAGTTTGTTACGGTATTCCTCCACCACAGAAGGTGCCCGTTTTTCCACCTGCTTAGAAGTCTCTTCCACCGCATCCAGCCTTTTGCGAAAATCTGCCGCCAGCCGCTCTCCTTCCTCCCTGCGCTGTGACAGCAGGCCGTCGATGGCCCGCAATAGCACCGGTTCCAACTGCTGCCAGATTTCATCGGCATCGGTCTGTTCTTTTTCCACGCGCAAAACATCGGGAAACCGGGACAATAAATCAAGCCCCGGCTTCTCGTCCAGAGAACAAACCTCCGACATTTCCGTTAATGCTTGCTGATAAGCCAACACCAGTCCACGGTCCACCGTAACACTGACCGCATCTGCCGAATCCAGTTTCCAGTTAATAAACACATCCACCCTGCCGCGGCTGACTCGCTTTTGCACACTGCGGCGCACACGGTCTTCCAGGGACTGAATTTCCCGGGGCATGCGGATGGAAACGTCCAGGTAACGATGATTTACAGAACGCATTTCCACTTTAAACCTGATGCTTTCATCAGGGGCGCTGTCGGCCTGGCCATAGCCGGTCATGCTTCGTATCATACAGAATCCCTCTCTTTAGCTTGCTATTATCATTTTCAGGTTACATTTTACCAGATATAGATATATATTGGCAAATAAAGCTTATTTTTTCGCGGCGGCCGCCCGCGGAAATATCAATGCTTTGCCGATACTGAGAGCATAATTTAAGATGGTGGGAAAAACGGAAGCGCCAAAGATAATGGCCCACTGCTCCATCTGCAGGGGTACGGTGGTAAACACCTCTGCCAGCATAGGATGGTACATAACCACCAGGAGCAATCCAAAGGATGACAGGACTGCGGCAATAAGCCAGGGATTAGAAAACAACCCCACCTGCCAAAAGTAGCTACGTTCACTGCGGCAATCAAAAACATAGATTAGCTGTGCCACAATCAGAGTGGCAAAAGCCATGGTTCTTGCCGCCTCCAGCTCCATGCCCTGCTCCAGGGACCAGGCAAATACCGCCACCGTGGTCAGTCCAATCAGTGTGCCGCGCCCCACAATCTTTTGCCAAAGCCCCTGAGAAAAGATTCCTTCCCGGGGAGAACGGGGCTGGCGCTCCATAACGCCTTTTTCCACCGGATCCACACCAAGGGCCATGGCCGGCAAGCCGTCGGTCACCAGGTTAATCCATAAAATCTGAATGGCACGCAGCGGCAGAGGCAGCCCCATCAACATGGCCACCAACATGGTGAGTATTTCCCCGGTGTTACAGGCCAGGAGAAAACGGATAAATTTCCGAATATTATCATAAATACTGCGGCCTTCTTCCACCGCACCCACAATGGTGGTGAAATTATCGTCGGCCAACACCAATGCCGCCGCTTCCCGGGTTACATCGGTGCCGGTATTACCCATGGCTATACCGATATCCGCTTCTTTCACCGCCGGCGCGTCATTGACCCCGTCTCCGGTCATACCCACAATATGGCCGCAACGTTTCAGGGCCCGGACAATCCGCAGTTTATGCTCCGGAGTCACCCGGGCATAGACATAAGTACTCTCCACCATTTGTTCCAGCTTGTTATCACTTATCTTATCCAGCTCCGCCCCGGTCAGAACGTTACCTTTATCCGGCAGCATGCGCAGCATCCGGGCGATGGCCATGGCGGTGGTTTTATGATCTCCTGTAATCATAACCGTTTTGATTCCCGCTGTATGGCATTTCTTAATGGCGGGAAGCACTTCCGGCCGGGGAGGATCCATCATCCCAAAAAGGCCCACAAAAATCAGGTCTTCCTCCATGGATTCGGAAATTTCTGCTCTGGTATGGGGAAGAGGCTTATAAGCCATGGCCAAATTTCGCAGGGCCATGCCTGCCATGGTTTCATTTTGTACCATTACCTTCTGGCGCAACGACTGGGTCAGTTTAACCACTTTGCCGTCAAGATAAATCTGGCTGCACCGTGCCAGCACCGTTTCCGGAGCCCCTTTCATATACAGTACCGGCCCTTTAGCACCTGAATACAGAACCGACATTCTTTTCCGGGTCCCATCAAAAGGTATTTCACCCTGCCTGGTAATCTGGCGCTCCAAATCCTGCCTCCACAATCCGGCCCGGGCAGCGGCCACCAGTAGCGCCCCTTCGGTGGGATCTCCGTCAACGGACCATTGTGCCCTACTGCGGCTGCGCCACATGGGCTTTATTTCAACGGGGCCTTTGCGCAATTCAGCATTGTTACATAATGCGGCCACGGTGAGGGCCAAAAGCAGCGCCGGATCCTGCTCTGGTTTAATACTTTGTTTGCCGGCCAGAAACTCTCCCTGAGGTGAATAACCATCGCCCTCAACCTGATAACTCTGTCCCGCAGTCCACAGTTCCCGGACATTCATCTTGTTCTGCGTTAATGTCCCCGTCTTATCGGAGCAGATAACGGTGGCGCAGCCCAGTGTCTCCACCGCAGGCAGTCGCCGGACAATGGCGTTTTTTCTCACCATGCGCTGCACACCTATGGCCAGCGCTATGGTTACCACAGCGGGTAATCCTTCGGGAATAGCCGCCACCGCCAGGGAAATCCCGGCCATAAACATTTTGTATGGCGGCAGGCCCTGAGACAGGCCCAAAAGTACAACCAGTGCACAGACAAGCACACAAATACCAACCAGATAGTGTCCCATCTGCTCCAAGCGCTTCTGCAGCGGTGTGGCCATCTCTTCAGCGCCCTGTATCAGGTCCGCCACACGCCCCATTTCCGTCTTCATCCCCGTTGCCACCACAATACCGCTGGCCCTGCCGCTGACAGCCAGTGTCCCCATGAAGGCCATGTTAAACCTGTCTCCCAAAGATGCACCGGAGTCCTCCAGCGCTTCAACCTGCTTAACCACCGGCTCCGATTCCCCGGTCAGCGGTGCTTCATTCACCGCCAGTTGGCGAACTTCTCCCAGACGAATATCCGCAGGAATTCTGTCACCGGCCTCCAGAATCACCAAGTCTCCGGGTACCAACTCTTCTGCGGGTATCTCCCGCCGCACGCCGTCACGCACCGTCCGGGCCGTGGGCGCCGTCATGCCGCGCAGGGCTTCCAGCGATTGTTCCGCCCGATATTCCTGAACAAATCCCAGGATGGCATTAACAATGACAATGCCTATAATCACAATGGCATCGGTATATTCCCCCAGGGCAGCAGACAGCAGTGTGGCGGCCAAAAGCACCAGCACCATAAAATCACGGAACTGGTACAAAAATAAAATTACAGGTGAGACTTTTTTGGCCTGCGCCAACACATTATGGCCGTTTTTCTCCAGCCTGCCGGCTGCCTCCTTTGATGAAAGGCCGCTTTCGGGCCTGGTCTGGAAATGCCGGGTGGTATCATTAAAAGACATACTGGACCAAGGGAGTTGACTCATTTGTATCACCTCATCTAGGACAATTTTCCCTTAGCCATGTATATTGCATCAGGCATAAAAAAAGACTCACAAAAGAGAAATCGCGGCAACAGTTGCCATTCTGCCGACAGTGCTGATATACTGAAAAAGCAATGTACGGAGGTGTAGCAATGTCTTACGACGGTATTACCATGGCCGCTGTCTGCAGTGAACTAAGCAAGAAACTGGACGGCGCCCGTATCGATAAAATATCTCAGCCACAGGCGCTGGAGATTACCCTGCATATGCGCACCAGGGAAAATAGTTATTTATTAACCTGTAGTGCCGATTCCTCTTTTCCCCGTGTCCACCTTGCCACCCACAAACCGGACAACCCGCCGGTGGCCCCGCCTTTTTGCATGCTGCTGCGCAAGCATTTAAGCGGTGCGCGGCTCTTGAGTGTAGAACAGGTGGGACTGGAGCGTATTCTGGTCCTCACCTTCCGTTCCTATGATGATTTTGGTAATCAGGCCAAAAAGTCATTAATCTGCGAAATTATGGGTAAGCATTCCAACCTGATTCTTACCATGCCCCATGAAGGGGGCCCGCAGATTCTGGGAGCAGCAAAAATTGTTACCGAGGCCATGAGCAGGCACCGGGCAGTTATGCCGGGAGAGCCTTATATCGAACCGCCTCAACAGGATAAACTGGATCTTTTTTCCCTTACTGAAGAGGCTTTGGCGGAAAAACTTATTAATCTGGATGAGCTACCCCCGGAACGTGCAGTGGTTTCCTCTGTAATGGGAGTGGGCATGGAAACGGCCCGGGAAATTGCCTATCGGGCTGCCGGCGGCGAAGCAGCCCACCCGGTGGAAATGGCCCGGGCTCTAACTGTGGAATTACGTAATCTGGCCCAAGACCTGCAAAATAATAAAACACAGTGCTGCATAGCCAGACCGCCCGGCAAGAAACCGTTTTTTGCTCCCCTTATGTTAAAGCGAATTCCGGCCGATTATCTGACCTGCTATCCTTCCGTCAATGAAGGACTGGATGTTTTCTTTCAGGAGCGCCGCCACAGCCGGCGGGAGCAGGAACTAAAAAGCCGCCTGCTGCAGGTGGCCAAGTCTGCAGTCTCCCGGGCAGAAAAAAAGAAACGGCTACAGGAAGCCGAGCTTTTGGAAATGGCAGGCGCTGACCGTTACCGTATCTTTGGCGAGTTGCTTACTGCCAGTATCCATCTGATTCCAAGCGGCAGCAAAGTGGCAGAAGTACCAAACTATTATGCTGAAAACCAGGAGCCCATGAGTATCCCTCTGAATCCGGCCCTCTCAGCTCAGGCCAACGCCCAGCGCTATTTCAAAAAGTACAGAAAACTAAAAGACGGTGAAAAAATACTTAAAGGCCGGTTAGAGGAAACAACCAATGAACTTGCTTATTTGGAGTCACTTCTGATATCCATTGAACATGCCGACCTGGAAGCACTACTGGAAATCCGGGAAGAAATGGAAGCGACAGGTCTGATCCAAATACAGCGGGAGAAAAAGAAACGAGCCGACACTCAGGCCAGCCCGCTGCATTTTGTTTCGGTGGATGGGATAGATATTTACGTGGGCAGAAACAACAAACAAAATGACCGCCTTACTTTAAAAGATGCCTCTGGCGGCCACATCTGGCTGCATACCAAAGACATTCCCGGAGCCCATGTGGTAATAAAACACGTGGACCCGCCGGAAACAACCCTGGTGGAAGCAGCCCGACTGGCCGCTCGCTTCAGCCGTGCCTCAGCCTCAGCCAATGTACCGGTAGATTATACTCAGGTTAAACACGTGCGCAAACCCAAAGGAGCAAAACCGGGGATGGTCATCTATGACCACCACCAAACGCTGTTTGTTACCCCCAAAACCTGATAAACTTCACCAAAAAAGACCCGCTACAGGGTCTTTTTTGGTTTTTGCACCATAATTCAACATTTATTCCAAAAAAGCAGGAAAAATTATGGTACATGTAGAAAGATGTAGCATCAAATTTCTTTAGCTATTAGGGAGTTTGTTGACTGTAGCAAGAATGTTGTCAGAATCTCTCTGTGTTTTCAAAGGGGGACTGCATGTGCAGGAATACTTTACGGTAACCGAAGTTGCTGAAATGAAGAATGTGAACCCGGAAACGGTACGCCGCTGGCTGCGCAACGGTAAAATTAAAGGTGAACGACTGGGAGGAACCAAGTCGGGATGGCGCATCCACCGCTCAGAACTGTATCCGGAAGAAACCCACATGGAGCAGCGTATAGTGGAGCTGATTAAAAACATGCTGGAAGACAGAGCCATGTTTAATCAGTTTGCCCGTGATGTACTTTACTTGTTAAAAAAAACCACCAGGCAGTTAATGCCCGAGGAAACGTCGGAGATGTTTCTGGCACGCACCAATGCCAAAGACGCAGACCTCACCGCCGAACTATGGCAAAGTCGCGTCCTTGAGCAAAAGGAAATGCTGGAAGAAGTCTGTGGTACTCTGGAACGTAATTATGAAACATTCAAAAAGCAATGGCAAACCAATGCCAAATGAGCAGATAAAAGCCCGGAGCATATCAGTTGCTCCGGGCTTACTGTTTTATTCCCGCTGACAGGAAGGTCTGTCCAATGGATTAATGCGATAGCGAATTGCCGCATCCAGCACAACCGTATCATCCCTGGTATCGATTCTCACCATACCAATCAAACCCCCGGTATCATTGCACCAAGCCAGGTATTGCTCCACAAATTCCTGTGCCGCCATTTCACTGAAAGGTGCTTCATGCTCTTTTAACACCTGCAGATAAACTTCCTGAGGAATCTGCAGAATCCGGTGCGTAACCTGAAAAACTTCTCCCTGAACTTCCCGCTCTTCAACCCGGGAAAAAACTGAGTTTTCTTTAGACATTATGATTCACCTCTCTTTTATAATTCCGCAAGCAGCCCGTCACTATCCTCAGCTTTAAACAAAGATACCAAAAAAAACCTGTAAAACTGCCAAAACCACATGAATTGCGGCAAAAAAAGCTCCTGCCAGCGCCAAACGGTGATGCCAGCGACCTTTTAAGAGCCATTTGTGCCTTCTTCCCAGATAAACTGCTGCCACTGCTGCAAAGATAAACAGTGCAGCCAACAACCCAATCCAGACCATCAGTCTGTATCCAAAGATGAACATGGTATCGCTCCCTTCCCTTTTGCCATTTCCCTTTTTACAAAACTCATGGCCAGCGGCCCGGCCAGGGCACCAACTCCCAAGACGGCAAAGGCAGGCCCCCAATTAGGTATATACCCCATTCTCTCCACAGTTTGAGCAGAATTTGTCATATCCAGCACCAATCCGAACACCGCCGGCGAAATTCCGGCAGCTGCCCAGCCGAGAAATGATTGAATAGCCATGGCACTGCCCAGGCAGCGAAAGGGCACAAATTCTGTAACCGCTGTGGAGAGGACCGATGATTCTGCAGTTACCAGAAACCCGTATCCCAGACTAAACAACAATAACAACAATACCGGCCAGGGTCGCAGCCAGCCAAAAATCAGCGAACAGGCCGCGCTGCCCAGCATTATCACCTGCACCGTCCTGGCCCGGCCAAACCGGTCGGAAAGGGCTCCGGCCCAGGCAGTGGAAAAAGCGCCGGCCAAAATTATCAAAGAAGACAAAACAGCTCCAAAACTCGTGGCTTGAGACAAAGCTGTCTCCCTTGCCATCAGTGCGGCGGTAAAGAAGGCCACAATCCAGCCCCGCATACCAAACATCTCCCACATATGGGCCATATAGCCAACTATCATAAGCAAAGCAGGCCTGTTGTCCAGAACGTCGCTGCGCACCTGGGCAAATCCTGCCGGCCCGTCTGCTGCAGGAATTACCGGCTCCAATATGCGCCAGGCCAGCAGTGCGCCGAACAAGGGCCCCAAGGAGGTGATAAACATTGCTGCGCGCCAGTGAAAGGCTCCGGTCAGTGCTCCGGTTAAAAACATGGACAAGGCGGTGCCAAAGGAAAATGCTCCCACATACAACCCCACCGCCCTGCCTCTCTCTGCTTCAGAAAATTTGGCCGTCACCATTTTTAGCCCCGGCATATATGTGCCTGCCAGGCCAAAGCCGGTCAGGCAGCGCAATATAAGAGCAGAATAAAAACCGTTGGCAAACAACGCAAATATAATGCCTGCCACTCCGGCCCACAAAGCGGAGTACACATATATTTTTTGGCGTCCATGTAATCAGTCAGCGTGGAAAGAACCACTACCAAAAGAATATAGCCAATCTGGTAGGCGCTGTAAATCAATCCGGCCTGGGTATTGGAAAGGCCCCACTCCGCCTGAATGACAGGCAGCACCGCAGAATAATTCAACAATACCAGCATGGTACCCACTTCTGCCAGACATAAAAGTTTCAACCATCTATGTTTTGTCATAAGCTCCCCTTCGCATTAGGAGTTTGCTAGAACTTTCTTTCCGCTACCTGAGTTTTCCTGCAAAATTAAAAAAGCGTCAGAAAAATGTAAGAGCCGGGCAAACCCGGCTCTTAATTAATTGCAGGTAACGAGTATACTTTTGTCTCAGGAAAATGGTCGGCCCAGGCAAACCAAAACGAAGTAGCCACAGAAATCGGTTGCAGTTGTTTACCCACAAGCGGTCCATGCAACACACCACCGGTCAGCGGTGACCAACAGCTGCCGGTCTGATAATCGTAGAACATGCCGCTGCGCTCATAAAAGGTCAGCGTGTACTCAGCCACCGTGGCGCTAAAGAAGGTAGCGGTGTGGGATTTCTCAGCATAGAAAGCAACACACGCCTCACCGTTTACATCATCGTGGAGGACTTTGGTCTGCCGGAGCAAACTGAGAGGATAGGCCACCGCATTATTGTCACCGCCAACTCCAAGGATGACTTCTTTGGCCGCAAGCCGGTCATCTTTGTGTGCCGGATCCCGGATTCCCGTGGCTGCAGAACAGTAGTAGTCGTGCATGTGGTCTTCCTCGTAATGCTCATAGGGACTGTTCTCCTTGGAGAGTACCTGTGATGCCGGAAGGCACGCAGC